>JAICQM010000251.1 GCA_025937875.1 Chloroflexota bacterium | reverse complement strand
GGCAATCGCCTCGGCGGCGCGCATGACACGCAGCACGTTGCCGTTGGCGAGGGCGGCGAGCTGCGCATCGGTCCAGCCGCGGGCGATGAGCTCGGCCCACAGGTGCGGGTAGGCGGCCACGTCCGCCAGCCCGACCGGGAAGAGGAGGCTGCCGTCGAAGTCACCGCCGATGCCGACGTGGTCGTGGCCCGCGACGCGCGCCACGTGGTCGACGTGGTCGGCCACCTCCGCCACGCCGGGGAGCGGGATGTCGAGGCCTGCCATGAGCTCGGCGCGCAGCCGGCGCAGCTCGCGCGGATCGGTGACCTCGAACGTGAGGCGATCCAGCTCGGCCACCGCCGGCGCCACCGCGGCCGCGGTGGCGGGGCTGATGAAGCTGGCGACGAACGTGACCATGCAGACGCCCCCGTTGGCCGGCAGCCGCTCCAGGATCGCATCGGGCACATTGCGCACGTGGTCGCACACCGCCCGCGCCGACGAGTGGCTGAAGATGACGGGCGCCGTGGTCACGTCCAGCGCGGCGGCCATCGTGGCCGGCGAGACGTGCGAGCAGTCGACCAGCATCCCGAGCCGGTTCATCTCGCGCACCACCTCGCGCCCGAACGGGGAGAGGCCGTCATGGCGTGGCGCGTCGGTGCAGGCATCGGCCCAGTCGGTCGTCCGGCTGTGGGTCAGGGTCAGGTAGGCCGCGCCGAGCTCGCGGAAGGCGCCGAGGACGTCGAGCGAGCCCTCGATCACGTGCCCGCCCTCCATGCCCAGCAGGGAGGCCACCCGGCCCGCTGCCATCGCCGCCTCCACCTCGTCGGCGGTGCGGCAGAACGCCAGCGCCTCGGGGAACGAGGCGATCATCCGCCGCGCCAGCTGGATCTGCTCCAGCTGGAGGGCGGCGAAGCTCCGCCCCTCGCCGTGGGGCGCCGCCGGCACGTAGACGCTCCAGAACTGGGCGCCCACGCCCCCCGCGCGGAGGCGTTCGAGATCGGTCTGGCCCGGCGCCCGGCGGTCGAGCCCGTAGGCGGCCACGTCGCCCGGCGCGTCGGGATGCATGCGGATCGCCCACGGCAGGTCGTTGTGGCCGTCGAAGATCGGGTGCTCGGCCAGCAGGGCGCGGGCGTGGTCGAGGTGCGCGGCGGAGGCGGTCACGGAACGTCAGACCTCGGTCATCGCCACCGTCCGGCGGCGGGTGAAGCTGCGCGTGGCGGCGACCGCGATCCGCATCGCCTCCAGCCCGTCGCGCGCGGTCGATGCCGGCTCCGCCTCCCGTCGCGCGGCGGCCAGGAAGGCGACCAGCTCGGCGCGGTAGGCGGGCTCGAAGCGCTCGAGGTAGCCGGCCCAGGCATCCGTGGCCTCCTGCGGCCAATCGAGGTGCCGCGCCGGGGTACGCGGGGAGAGGCCGGCGGTGACGGCCGCCGCCTCCGAGACGAGCTCGACCCGGATGTCGTAGCCCGACGGATGCAGCCAGCTCGCCTCGAGGACCGCCAGCGTGCCGCTCGCCAGGCGCATCGTGACCACCGCCGACTCGATCCCGCGCGGGTCGTCGGGGCGGCCGCCGTCGCGCCGGCTGCCGGTGGCGGTGACCTCGGTCACCTCCTGCCCGGAGACCCAGCGCACGAAGTCGAAGTCATGGACCGATGAATCCCGGAAGATCGGCGCCACCTCGCTGGCCGGCACAGACAGCGGGTCGCGCGGCGCCACCAGGGGATCGAGGGCGGTGAGGTGCACCAGGTGCAGCTGCCCGCCGATCGCCTCGCGCGCGGCGAGGAAGCCGGTGTCGTGGCGTCGCTGGAATCCGACCTCGACGTGCGCGCCGGTGGCCTC
The DNA here is from genome assembly GCA_025937875.1 of Chloroflexota bacterium. Lineage (GTDB taxonomy): Bacteria > Chloroflexota > Limnocylindria > QHBO01 > QHBO01 > JAICQM01. The sequence goes on along the minus strand of JAICQM010000251.1, from coordinate 273 downwards.
CGCCCGCGCGGTGAGGGCGCGACTGGTGACGAGCGTGTCGGTGAGCGGCTTCTCGCACAGGACCGATCGCCCGGCGTCGATCGCGGCCAGCACGCTCGCCGCGTGCAGCTCGGGCGGCGTCGCCACCACGATCGCGTCCGCCTCGGCGATCGCCTCGTCGTGCGTGGCCGCGCGCCCGCCGGCCGCGGTTGCCGTGGCCTCGGCGCGGTGCGGATCGGCGTCGACGACCAGCACCTCGACCCCGTCCATCTCGCCCAGCAGCCGGGCGTGCAT
>JAICQM010000127.1 GCA_025937875.1 Chloroflexota bacterium | reverse complement strand
CATCTGCGACGCCTGGCGATGCAGGTGCTCGATCAGCTCGTCGACGCTGCCGAGCCCCGGCGGGAAGTAGTGGCCGTGCCGGGCCATGAAGCGGTCGAAATCGGGGCGGGTGTCGGCGCCGGTGGCGTGCTTCTCCAGCAGCGCGTTGAGGTCGCGGACCATGTCGCGGATGCCGTCGAGATCCTCGGGCGTGACGTTCTCGACCCCCTCCCGCAGCCCGGTGAAGTACGTCTGCAGCACCTGCTGACGCAGCTCGTCGGAGAGGGCGGCGAAGGCATCGCGTGCCGCGTCGTCCATGAACTCGTAGTCGCGCAGGCCGTGGAGGCGGCCGGCGGCATCCGGCGGCAGGCTGTCGAGCCGGTCACGCCGCTGCTGGGCGGTACGACGCAGCACCTGCTCCGCCATCCGCGCGTTGTCCTGCTCGTCGCCGGGCGGGGCGTCGAGCGCGGCCCGCTCCGCCTCTCGGAGGCGCCGCTCCATTCCCTCGCGCTCGAGGCGCACGATCTCGTCGAGGCGCTCGGCGATCTCGTCCAGCACGCCGCCCAGCTGGCTGCGGTCCAGCTCCTCGCGCCGTCGCTGCCGCAGCCGCTCGACGATGTCGCGCAGCCCGGTGACGTCACCGCCGCGCGCGCCGCGCATCCCGCGCTGCATGAGGCGCTGGAGGGCGCGGCGCAGGTCGCCTTCCGCCAGCAGGTCGTCCGACAGCGCCTCCAGCAGGTCGTCGGCGTCGAACGCCGAGATGTCCTGGCTGCCGTCCCAGCGGCGGTACCTGATGCTCACCGTGCGCCGGCGCCCGGCCGCATGCACGTATCGACGATCGGGTCAGTGGGCATAGCGGACCCCGCCGCCGCGACGCTCCTTGTTGAGGCGGCGGTTCAGGTGGAGCCCCTCGAGCACGAACTCGACCCCGGAGGCTACGCCGGCCGGCGATTCACCGACCTCCAGGCGACCGATGGCCCGCCCCAGCTCCGGCAGCTCGGCCACCAGCAGCTCGTGCGCGGCGGACGGCACGGTGTCGCCGACCTCGGCCTCGGCGCCCTCCTCGAAGCGCTCGAGGAGGGGCGTCAGCTCGCTGATCGCCAGGCGCCGGTTGAAGACGTTGATGACGGCGCGGGCGACGAGCTTGTCGATAACGCGGTCCTCGCGCGTCTCGTCGCCCAGGGTCTCCAGCTCGATCTTGCCCGCCGTCGACGCCACGACCGCCCCGAGGTCGCTCACCCGGGGAGCGGCGCTCGGTTCGCCGAGGCGCACCGCGCGCTTGGTGGCGGCGGCGATGAGGGTCTCCAGGTTGGCAATGCTGACCCGGACGCTGACCCCGGAGCGCTGGCTCACCTCGCTCGAGCGGCGGGCCAGCTGCGACAGCTCGGCCAGGATCTCGCGCATGAAGCCCGGCACCTCGACGGGCAGCGGCGCGTCCGCCTCGTCGTCGGTGAAACCGAGGCGCTCCTGCTCCATGATCGCCATCTCGGTCTCGGCGTCGTCGGGATAGTGCGTCCGGATCTGGGCCCCGAATCGGTCCTTGAGGGGCGTGATGATGCGGCCACGGCTGGTGTAGTCCTCCGGGTTGGCCGATGCGATCACGAACAGGTCGAGGTTGAGGCGCACGGTGTAGCCGCGGACCTGGACGTCGCGCTCCTCCATCACGTTGAGGAGGCTGACCTGGATCCGCTCGGCGAGGTCGGGCAGCTCGTTGAGGGCGAAGATGCCGCGGTTTGCGCGCGGGAGCATGCCGTAGTGGATCGTCAGCTCGTCGGACAGGTAGCGTCCCTCGGCCACCTTGACCGGGTCCACCTCACCGATCAGGTCGGCGACGCTGATGTCGGGCGTCGACAGCTTCTCGGCGAAGCGATCGTCACGATGGATCCAGGTGATCGGCGTGTCGTCTCCGCGCTCCGCGACCAGCGCCTGCGCGTAGGGCGAGATGGGCTCGAGCGGATCATCGCGCAGCTCGGCGCCGGCCACCGCCGGGATCCACTCGTCGAGCAGCGCGGTCAGCGACCGGGCGATGCGGCTCTTGGCCTGGCCCCGCTCCCCGAGCAGGATGACGTCCTGCCCGGCCAGCAGCGCGTTCTCGAGCTGCGGCAGGACCGATTCGTCGTAGCCCAGGATCCCCGGCAGCAGCGGCTCGCCGACGCGCAGGCGCCCGATGAGGTTGGCGCGCAGCTCGGATCGGACGCTCCGCGGCCGGTAGCCGGCGTCGCGCAGCTCGCGCAGGGTGGCGATGGTCGGCGGGGTGGTCACTGGGCGGCTCCGTGGGTCGGGTAGTCGGCAAGCGCGATCGACACGCTCACCGGGTCGCACGCACCGCGCTCGGCGAGCGCGGCCAGGAAGTCTGACCGATGCGCGAGCTCGGCCTCCAGCACATCGGCCTCCATGCCGAGGCTGGTGGCCAGGACGGCGTAGGCGGCCGGGTCGTGGACGAGCGGGCGGCCGGCGCGGCCGCCGTCATCGGTCAGCATGGGTGGGGCGGGCAGGCGCTGCGCACCGGTCAGCGAGGGAGATCGGTCACCCTCGATCGCCGCCAGGCGCACCGGGGCCAGGCTCCCAGCCTCGTCCAGGCGCAGGTGCCACGCCTCCTCGACGCGGCGGTACATGCCGGCCGGCGTGTGGTAGGCCGACCACTGGAGGTAGATGGTGAGGCCGGCGAGGTCGGTATCGGTCGCGCCCAGCTCGCCTTTGAGGGTTGCGACCGCCTCGGGCAGCGAGTCGGCGTGCATGGTGGCGCCCAGGCCGTAGCCGGTGCCCGCCAGGCGCAGGGCGGTGCGGGCGGAGCGGCCCCAGACGTAGATCGGGAGGTGGTCGCTCATCTCGTTGATCAGCAGGTACCCACGGTCAGGGCCTACGTCATCGGTCCAGCTGAAGTCACCGAACCAGCCCCTGAGGAAGACCCCGACCGTCTGCGGCGGCAGGAAGTCGACGAGGGCGGAGAGCGTCGTCGTCTTGCCGGCCTGCGGCGCCTCCGAGCTGAGCATGACGCTCTTGCGGCGGCTCACCACCGCCCATAGGGTGGCCATCAGACGCTGGTCGAGGGCTCCGGAGCCCACGATCTCGACCGCGCTCAGCGGCTGCGGCGGCGCCCAGTGGTAGCCCCACCATCCTTCGGGGAAGCGGTCAACCCAGGCGTCGAGGGAGCCGGACATCGTGCTGGCCACGGTACGCGGGGTGGGGAGTGCCTGCAACCAGTGGCTCTCATGGGCCGCGCGGGGCGCGTGGGGCGCGTGGTGCCGCGGCTCTCATGGGTTGGGACTAACGGGGACGAGATGGCCGCTGCTCCCCGCTGGCGGGACAGACGGTGACGTCCAGTGCTGACCTTGCCCGCTTGTCCCGTGCGGCGGCAATTGCAGTCACTCATTGGCCGCTAGTCCCGCCCGGCGAGAATCCCTGCCCGGGCCGCCCTTGCCGCCCATGCCGCCCAGGCCACCAAGCTAGGCTGCGATCGACATGGAAAGGCTGCAGCGTCGCCGGGCCTGGATCATGGCGGCCACCTGGGTGCTGGCGGGCATCGGTACGGCCAGCGTCGCGGCGCTGATGATCACGATCATCCAGCACGACGGCGGGCTCGCCTACGACCTCCACGCCTACATCCTGGCCGGCCGTCATGCGCTGGAGGGTGCGCCGCTGTACGGGGAGATGCAGATCGGCGATCCGGGTGCCTACCGCTACCCGCCGACGTTCGCGTACCTCGCCATCCCGCTCGCCCTGCCGCCCGAGCTGGCGGTCACGTGGGCCTACCGCGCGGCCTGCCTGGCCTGCGTGCGCTACCTGACCGGCTCGTGGCGCTGGACGGGGGTGGCGCTGCTGTTCGAGCCGCTCCAGATCGAGCTCGTGTCGCTCAACCTGACCCTACCGATCGCGGCCGCGGCGCGGGCGGCCCTGCGCGGGTCGCCGGCGGGTGCGGCGCTCACCCCGACCACCGGCGCCCTCAAGTACGGCACGGTGCTGCTCCTGCCATTCCTCTGGCTGCGCAACAAGCGGGTGCGCGGGCCGATCCTCATCGGTCTGGCAGTCCTCGCCGGCGCCTTCGGGTTGCACGCCGTGCTGCGGCCGAACGACTGGACCGCCTATGCCGTCTCGCTCGTCCAGCAGTCGGCCTCGATCAACCAGGCGCCGTTCGTGGGCAGCCAGCTGCTGGTAGTGGTGCCCTCGACGCTGTGGGACTTCGTGCTGCGGTTCGCGATCTGCGCGGCGATGACCGCGGTCGCGATCTGGCGCGGCTGGGGCTGGCTCGCGTTCACCGCCGCCGCGCTGGCCGTCCCGACCCTGTGGGTTGCGCGCCTGTCGGCGCTGGTCGGCGTCCCGCGCCTGTGGTGGGAAGATGCCACGCTGAGAGCGGCGTGGAGGAGGCAGGCGGGAGAGAGAACCGGCCCACGACCCCGCGAGCCGGGTCCAGCGTCCACGCAGCCGAGATAGCCGGCGGGTGCATCAGCGATCGTCCACGGCAGGAAGGCCCGCAATACTGGCGACGACCGCTCCCTATGGCGATCAGGTGGGAAGTTGCCAGACAAACCAGTCGGGGCCATGGATGCATCGCTCCGCCGGTGCTTCCACCCAATCAAAGGACGCCACCGTTTCCCGGTCGACGTTCATCTCGCCGCCCCCAACCATGACCGATTCACCGACGGTCGCAGTTACTCCGTTGAGCGTGACCGTACTTCCATCCCCATTCACCACGGCATCCGATGCCCAATAGAGGTTGTAGGTGGCGCCGCCTGGCATCCGGAGCCGGAAGCAGCCATCCTCCAATTCCAGCGTCCCGTGGGCGCCGGCGAGCAACTGAAACTCCGAGTTGCGAAAGCGAGCCAGGGAGGCCGATCCGATGCAAGCAGTGATGAGGAGAGCAATTCCCAGGCTCAATGCAGCCCCCTGTGGCCGGTTCACGCCCCGAACGGATTGATCGTCTTGGGCGAGGTGCCGACGAGGATCGCCTTCGTCTCGGTGTACAGGTCCAGCGCGTCGAGGGACTGCTCGCGCCCGTAGCCCGACTCCTTGAACCCGCCGAACGGGATGCCGGGGAAGGCCACGAAGGGGGTGTTGATGCTCACCGCGCCTGAGCGGATGCGCTGGGCGAGGCGATGGCCGCGGGCCGAGTCGCCGGTCCAGACGGTGGCCGCCAGGCCGTAGCGCACGTCATTGGCAAGGACCAGCGCATCGGCCTCGTCAGTGAAGCGGGTCAGCGTCACGACCGGGCCGAAGATCTCCTCCTGGGCGATCCTCCAGGCGTTGTCGACGCCACCGATGACGGTCGGCTTCACGAAGGCCGCGGCGTCCAGTCCGGCATCGAGCTCGCCGTCCATCGCACCACCCGCGAGCAGCTCTCCACCTTCAGCGATGCCGGCGTCGATCATGCCGCGCACCTTGGTTGCGTGGTCGCGGCTGATCATCGATCCAACCTGGGTCGTCTCGCCCATCGGGTCGCCCACGCGCAGCGCATCGGCCTTGTCAGCGAAGCCCTCGGCGAAGGCGTCGTACGCGGCGTCCTCGACGAGGATCCGCGAGCGGGCCTCGCACGACTGGCCGGCGGAGTAGTAGATCGCCCACAGCGAGCCGAGGATGGCGGCGTCGAGGTCGGCGTCGGCGAAGACGAGGTTCGGTGACTTTCCGCCCAGCTCCAGCGAGACGCGCTTCAGCGTCTCGGCAGCAACCGCGGCGATCCGGCGGCCGGTGGACGTCTCGCCGGTGAAGGCGACCTTGTCGATCCCCGGGTGGCCGGCCATCGCCTCCCCGACCTCCGCGCCGGGGCCGGTCACGACGTTGAGGACGCCGGCCGGGATGCCGGCCTCGAGCGCCAGCTCGCCGAGCCGGATGGCCGTCAGCGGCGTGGCCGTCGCCGGCTTGAGGACCATGGTGCAGCCGGCGGCGAGAGCCGGCGCCACCTTCCAGATGGCCATCATCAGCGGGTAGTTCCAGGGGATGATGGCGCCCACCACGCCCACCGGCTCGCGCAGGGTGTAGGTCACGACCGATG
>JAICQM010000173.1 GCA_025937875.1 Chloroflexota bacterium | reverse complement strand
CCAGTGCCGTCGTGCGCTGCGGCTCGCGCGGGACGAGCTGCAGGCGCACCGCGGTGATCACCGCCAGCGTTCCCTCGCTGCCGGCCAGCAGGCCGGCAAGGTCGTAGCCGGTGTTGTCCTTGGCCAGGCCCGCCAGGCGCGAGACGACCGACCCATCGGGCAGGACGGCCTCGATCCCGGTCACCCGCGCGCGCATCGGTCCATGGCGCAGCACCTGGGCACCGCCGGCGTTGGTCGCCACCATGCCCCCGATGGTGGCGGAGTCGCGCGCCGCCAGGTCGATCCCCACCTCCCAGCCCGCGGGCCGGACGGCGGCGGCCACGGACGCCAGGGTGGCGCCGGCGCCAACCGTCACCTGCCCGCTCAATTGATCCAGCTCACCGAGGGAGCGGAGACGGGTGGTGACCAGGACCACCGCGCCATCGGGCGGGACGGCGCCGCCCACCAGCCCGGTGTTCCCGCCCTGGGGCACCACGGCCGTGCCCGCCGCAGCGCAGGCGCGCAGCACGGCGGCTACCTGGTCGCGGTCCGCCGGGCGCGCCACGGCGAGCGCAGTGCCGCGCCACCGCCCCGTCCAATCGGTCTCGAAGGAGGCCTTCAGGCCGGCATCGGTCAGCAGATGGTCAGGACCGACGATGGCGGTGAGCGAGCTGAGGAGGCTCACCGTGGAACGCCCCAGGCTCCAAGCGACCGGTGGAGGGGCGGGATGCGAGGCCCAGCCGCCGGTTGGACCGCCCCGCGTTCCACATGACCGATAGAGCGGCACGGGGCGGGCCGTAGCCGTCGTTTGGAACATCCCACGTTCCAGGGCGTGGGCGACATCGGTCTAGGAGAGACGGAGCTGCGGGATGACCTTGTCGCCGAAGGCGCGGATGAAGGCGGACTGGTCGCGCCCGACGTTGTGCAGGTAGATCTCGTCGAAGCCCATGTCCACGAAGCCCTGGATCTGGGCGGCGTGCTCGTCGAGGTCGGCGCTGATCAGCATCCGGTTGGCGAAGTGCTCGATCCGCACCAGCTTGGCGATGTTGGCGAAGTCCTCGGGGTTCTTGATGTCCTGCTTGGGGAACGGCATGCCGCCGTTCGGCCATTCCTTCAGGGCGTTCTCCTCCGCCTCGGCCTGGGTCGGCGCCCAGCTGACGTGCACCTGGAGCTGGGTCTTCATGGCGTCGGCGTCCTTGCCCGCCTCGCGTGCGCCCTCGCGGAACTTCTCCCAGAGCATGTTGATCTTCTCGTCGGCCGCGCCAACGGTGATGATCCCGTCCGCGAACTTGCCGGTGCGCTTCGCGTTCACCGGCCCCGCGGTGGCCACGTAGATGGGCACCGGCTGCTCGGGAATCGTGTACAGGCGTGCCGACTCGAGCGTGAAGTACTCGCCGTCGTGCTTGACGACCTTGCCGCTGAACAGCTTGCCGATGACCTCGATCGCCTCGAACATCATCGCGCTGCGGATGCCGACCTCCGGCCACTCGCCGCCGATGACGTGCTCATTCAGTGCCTCGCCGGCCCCCAGGCCGAGCCAGAACCGGCCCGGGTACATGGCCCCCAGGGTCGCCGCCGCGTGGGCGATCACCGCCGGGTGGTAGCGGAACCCCGGACAGGTGACGGCCGTCCCGAACGGCAGGCTGGTGCGCTGGCCGAGGGCCCCCATGAAGCTCCACGCGAAGGCGCTCTGGCCCTGCTGTGGCGTCCACGGGTGGAAGTGCTCGCTGACCTGGAACCCGGCCGCGAACCCATTCCTTTCGGCCTCCTCGGCCCAGTCGAGCAGCTCGGTCGGGTGGAACTGCTCGAGCATGCATGCATACCCGATCTTCGTCATGCCCGACAGCCTATCAGTCCGGGATGCGAGTCCCCTGGTCGGCGACCGCCGGCCACTTCCCGTCGCGATACGTGCAGCTCACGGTCGTGAACGCGCGCCCGATGCCGCGCTCGTGATTCCACGTGGAATCACATGACGGACGAGAGGGCGGGATGGCGCCGTCCTCCGTCCGGTGACCGCCTGGGGGAATCGCCCGACGGAGGAGTGCCGTCCCGATCGTCAGCTGATTTCCCACAGAATCAAGATCATCGAAGGCGTCGAGGGCGGGCACCATCGGCCCCCGCCTGGCGGCCCGGCCTCGCCAGCAGCGCCCGACCGACCACGCCCGCCGCCAGCACGATGAGCCCGGCCAGCACGGCGGGGATCGGGAGCGTGACCACCAACGCGATGCATCCCACCAGCCCGGCGACGTTGAGCGCCCGCGGCCAGCGGCGATGCGCGGCATCCTGGGTCCAGGCCGAGGCGTTGGCGATCGCGTAGTACGTGAGGACCCCGAACGAGCTGAAGCCGATGGCACCGCGCAGGTCCGTCGTCAGGACCAGCGCCGCCACCACGGCCGCCACCGCCAGCTCGGCGTGGTCGGGAACCTGGAACCGCGGATGGACCGATGCCAACCAGCGCGGCAGGTCGCCGGTGCGGGCCATGGCCAGCGCGGTGCGCCCGATGCCCGCGATCAGCGCCAGCAGCGCACCCAGGCTGGCGACCGCGGCGCCCGCCCGCACCACCGGCTGCGCCCATGCGGCGCCCACCGCATCCACGGCTGAGGCCAGGGGCGCGGGGCTGGCGGCCAGCACCGTCGGGCCGGCGGCCAGCAGGGCGACGGTGCCCACCAGCAGGTAGAGCGCGACCACGATCCCGAGCGCGATGGGGATGGCGCGTGGGATGGTGACCGCCGGGTCCCGCACCTCCTCGCCCAGTGTGGCGATCCGGGCGTAGCCGGCGAAGGCGAAGAAGAGCAGGCCGGCCGCCTGCAGGACGCCGTACGGGCCGCCGACAGCGTCGAGCGGCCCGAGGTTGGCGAGCCGCGCCCCGCCGCTGCCCAGGATCGCGGCAACGACGATGAGCAGCGCGATCAACGAGCCCGCCACCAGCAGCCGCGCCAGGCCCGCGGTGCGGGTGATGCCGCGCAGGTTCACCGCGGTGAGCATCGCCAGTGCCGCCACGGCGACCAGCCGCTGCAGCCACGTTTCGCCCGGCACCGCGTAGGCGGCGAAGGTCAGCGCCATGGCGGCACACGACGCGGTCTTGCCGATCACGAACCCCCACCCGGCGATGAAGCCCCACCACGGGCCGAGCCGCTCGCGACCGTAGACGTACGTGCCGCCCGAGGTCGGATACTGCGCCGCCAGCTGGGCCGATGCGACCGCGTTGCAATACGCCACCCCAGCCGCCAGGGCCAGGCCGATGAGAAGGCCACTGCCCGCAGCAGCGGCCGCGGGCGCGAAGGCGGAGAACACCCCCGCCCCGATCATGGCGCCGAGGCCGATGACGACCGCGTCGGCCGTCCCGAGGCGGCGGGCGAGGGTGTCCGGCGTGGCGGTCACATCGCGGCCGCCACGCGCCGTGCAGCGGCATCCGCCTCCTCGTCGGCGACGGGTGGCAGGACGTCCTCCCACAGCGGGAGCAGGTGATTCTTCGCCTCCAGCATGCCCAGCGGACGCGGGATCAACCAGACGTGGAAATGCGCCCCGCCATCACCCCTGCGATAGAGATGGACCCGGCCGACGTCGCCGAGCGAGAGGATGGCGCGCTCGATGCGCGCGGCCACCGGACCGAATGACGCGGCGACGGCATCGGGCAGGTCGGCGAACGAGTCCACGTGCGACTTGGTGGCGAGCCACACGGTGCCCGGCAGGCGGGCGTTGACCGGCGGATGCAGCGTCCAGTGCTCGTCCGACCACACCGCGTCGGTCACGTCCGACTCACAGATCGCGCACGGCTCGCCGCCGGGCTCGCCGCGTCGTGGCGTCGTGCGAGCACGGAGATGTTCACCCCGGCACCGTACTCCTTACCGTGGCTGTAAGGTCAAGCGGCTGAGTGGGGGCGAAATTCCGGTCTGCTAGAATCGTTCACCGGCCGCTGGGGTGTGGCCAAGCGGTAAGGCGCCTGACTCTGGATCAGGAGATCGAAGGTTCGAATCCTTCCGCCCCAGCCATCGCCTGATTCACAGGATGCGCGGAGCCGGCGACTGAGCCTCGCTCGTGCTCACTTGACGGCCACCACCTCCACGTCGCCATCGCGACGCACGACGTCGACCCCGACGCCCTGAGCGTGCCGCTGCAGGTT
>JAICQM010000085.1 GCA_025937875.1 Chloroflexota bacterium | reverse complement strand
TGACCTGGCCCTGCGTGCGCTCCTGGATGCGATCGTCGCCGACCGCCGCCGCTGCGTCGAGGGCCTGCGCGATGTCGTCGCGCGTCAGGGGCCGGATGAAGCCGGTCTCCTCCGCGTTCTTGGCCCACACGCCGGCGAAGCAGTCGGCCATCAGCTCGATCTGGACCTGGGTGCCGGTCTCGCCGGCCGTGCCGCCCTGGGGGCTGAGGAGGCCGAGCAGGTTCTGCACGTGGTGGCCGTACTCGTGGGCCAGCACGTAGGCCTGCGCGAACGGCCCGCCCTCCGCCCCGAATTGCTGCTCCAGGACCTCGAAGAAGCTCAGGTCGATGAAAACCAGCTGGTCCGGCGGGCAGTAGAAGGGCCCCACCTGCGAGCTCGCGGTCCCGCAGCCGCTCTGGGTCACGTCGCTGAAGAGGACCGTGTCGGCCGGCTGGTATTGCTGATTCGAGGCGGCGAAGGCATCGGCCCAGTAGTCCTGGATGCTGTTCACGTAGCCGACGATCCGGCAGTCCTCGCGCTGGTTGGCGATCTCGCCGGTCTGGCAGGCGGCGTTGATGTCGCTGCTCGGGTTGGCCTCCGTCCCGCCGCCACCGCCCCCCGCCCCGGGTGCCGGCAGGGCGACCTGGCCGTTGGTGAGGAGGAAGATGGCGAGCACGATGAGCGTGCCGATCCCGCCGCCCACGGCAATGCCGCCACCGCGGCCCATGCCGCGACGGTCCTGGACCTGGCCGGGATCGAGCTGTGCGTCGGGTTTGAAACTCATCTGGGCGCCTCAATGAGCAGGAAGCATGCCGGGGCTTGCTCGGTGTGGGCGCGAGGATACGACAGGGGCGGAGACGACGACGAGGGCCGGCGCCGCGGACGGCGTCCGGCCCTGGTTCGTGTTCGGGTCAGTACGGGTAGTTGCGGAGCACCTGCGGGATGTACCGCTCGCGCGGTGCGACCCACAGGCGACCGATGGCCCTGCGGAGGCGGCTCGCCCGAGGTCGCCGGTCGCGGACCGGCTCGCGCCGGGTCGGACGCTGCGGCGGCTGGGTGAAGAACGCGAAATCCGCGAAGAGGGCGATCGCAGCCACGGTGACCTCCTTTCGTCTCGATGTTGGGTCCAGTGTCGTCCTCGACCGCGGCGCGCGAACCCCGCGCCCGTCGTGTCGGGCATCGGTCGTGCGTCGTGCCGGCATCTACGTCATTCGACGGGAGTCGTCGCGCCCGTGATCCCGGTTCGCGTATCCTGCGCACCGTGAGCGACGCGACGCGGATCCGGATCCTGCTGGTCGACGACCATGCCGTGGTGCGCCGGGGGCTACGCGGCTTCCTGGAGCTGCAGGACGACATGGAGGTCGTCGGCGAGGGCGAGGACGGCACGCAGGCCGTGGCGCTGGCCCAGCAGCATCAGCCCGACGTGATCCTGATGGACCTGCTGATGCCCAAGATGGACGGGCTGACCGCGATCGCGACCATCAAACAGGCGAGTCCCGAAGTCGAGATCGTGGCGGTCACCTCGTTCATCGAGGAGGAGAAGGTCACGGCGGCCCTCGAGGCCGGCGCCTCTGGCTATCTCCTCAAGGACGCCGAGGCGGAGGAGGTGGCCGATGCCATCCGTGCCGCCTACGCCGGGGAGGTGCACCTTGACCCGGCCGTGGCACGCCTCCTGGCGCAGCGGATGCGTGCCCGCAAGGACGAGGAGCCGGTGGAGCCGCTGACCGCGCGCGAGAAGGAGGTCCTGGGGCAGCTTGCCAAGGGGGCCTCCAACAAGGAGATCGCGTACGAGCTCGACATCACCGAGCGCACGGCACGCACCCACGTCTCGAACATCCTCGGCAAGCTCGGCCTGGCGTCACGGACCCAGGCCGCGCTGTGGGCGGTGGAGCACAAGCTGGTCTAGCGCCGGACAAGGCGAGACCCCGACCGAAGGCCCGGTCGGGGTCTGACGCCTGGACAGCGCGGGTGGGTGGTCTACAGGCCGACCTGGCGGCGACCGAAGACCGATGCGAGGGCGGCGCGGATCATGGCCATCGGGCTGCCCCAGACGCGGACGACGTCCACGGCGACCAGCGCGATGATCGTGACCTCGATGCCCTTGGCGATGAAGGCGGTCGAGTAGTACGGGCCCTGGATCGCCCAGCCGACGATCGTCAGCATCGCGTAGCCAGCGAGGGCGACGCGCGGGAACCAGCTGAACCGCTGCACGATCGGGAGGGGAGCCCACGCGCCCAGGATGTAGAGCGCGGCCAGCCCGGCGTAACCGAGGGCGTTGAGGGTGAACAGCAGCCCGCCCAGGGTCAGGTGGATGTAGCCGGTGGCCAGGGCGAGGGCCGCGATGACCGCGACCAGACCGGCGCCGAGGACGCGGTTCGTGGAGCGGCGAGTGGTGTCTGCGTACACGTGAAGGTGTCCTCTCTGGGTTGGGTCGTGGTAGTGACGTGCACCAGTCTCCGGGGGCCGGCCGGCACATCCATCGGGCCAATGCCCCCCACCGGGACACGATGTCCGGCCGACGAGCGGGTGGGGCATATGACGTAGGCGGTGCGCGGGCCGTATCCTGCCGGCACGATGACGGGGGCAGCCGAGCACACCACGTCCACCATCCAGGAGTCCGACCTGGGGTACGGCGATGCCCTGCTGCGCCGCAACGTGGAGGAGGCGGCGCGCCTGCTCGGCGCCGACGGCGCCATGGTCTATCTCCTCGACCCCGTCGACGGCATGCTCCACTTCGCGCACGACGCGGGGATCGCCAACCTCGAGGCACAGCACCTCATCCGCGGCCTGACCCTGGAGCAGGGCGTCGGGATGTTCGGGGCGGCAGTGTCGACGCGCCAGGTCACCGTCACCGGCGACTACCGGCGCGAGTCTCGGTTCACCCACTCGCCGGTCGCCGATCGGATCGCGGCCATCGCCAACATGCGCTCGATGGCGGTGGCTCCGCTGCTGGTCGATGACGAGCCGCTCGGCGCCATCGGTGCCTACAGCTCTCGCATTGACGACTTCGGCGAGGCCGAGGTCGCCCTGCTCCGCGCTCTGGCCGATCACGCCGCCATCGCCATCGCCAACCAGCGCCTCCTCAAGCGCGTCCGCTCGCAGGCCGACGAGCTCGCCCACCGGCTCGATGCCCAGCAGACCCTCCAGCAGATCGCCGCCCGCATCACCGCCATTCGCGACCCGGGCGAGGTGCTCCAGACGATCGTCGACTCCGCCCGCCGGCTGCTGGGGTCGGACGGAGCGCACCTGACCTTCCTCCAGCCCGATGGCGTCAGCCTGCGGCCGATCGTCGTCTCCGGCGAGACGGACGACGAGCTGCGGCAGTGGCTGGAGCAGATGGACTTCCCCGTCGGCGGCGGGATCAACGGCCTCGCCGCCGAGCGATTCGAGGCGGTCGCCACGGTCGACTACCTGGCCGATGACCGCATCCCGCACGAGGCCGAGGACGACGAGGTCGCGCGCCGGATGGGGCTGCGGGGCATGGCGGCCGCGCCGCTCCGTGCCCCGGACGCGTCGATCCTGGGCACGCTCGCCGTCTCGTCCGAGACGCCACGTGAGTTCACCGCCGACGAGCTCGACCTGCTCCAGAGCCTCGCCGACCAGGGCGCCATCGCCATCAGCAACGCGCGGCTGGTGGAGCAGCTCTCACGCTCGGAGGAGCGCTATCGATTCCTGGTCGAGAATGCGCCGGACGTCATCTGGTCCGTCAATCGGCGCGGCGTCCTGACCTACGTCTCCGACACCGCCGAACGCCTCACCGGCTGGAGCCAGGAGGAGCTGACCGGCCGTCATTTCAGCGTCCTGGTAGGTGAGAAGTACCGCGACATCGCACGCGTCCGCTGGCGCGAGACTCGGCAGCGTCCGCACGACCGTCACGAGTATCGCTATGACCTGCTGCGTCGCGACGGCAGCTACGTGCCGGTCGAGATGACGAGCACCGGCACGTTGACCGACGGGAAGTTCGCGGGTGCGCACGGCGTGCTGCGTGATGTGAGCGAGCAGGTGCGGCTGGAGGTGGAGCTGCGCCGCCACGCCGGCGACCTCGCCCGCCTGGTCGAGACGCAGCGAACAATGGCCGCGATCGCGCAACAGATCGCCGCCATTCGCGACCCGCACGTCGTCCTCCAGCGCACCGTCGACGAGGCGGCTCGCCTGCTGGGCGCGGACGGTGGGCGCATCGATCTCGTCTCCAATGAGCCCGGCGTCCTCGAGTGGTCCTATGGGGCGTCGGAGATCGATCAGCCGGTCGACGATGCGCCGCCGGACGCAATCGTCTTCATCAACGAAGGGGTCTCGGGGCGCGCCTTCACCGAGCAGCGCGTGGTGCGCACGGGCGACTACCGCAACGACACCTCGTTCCGACACGCCGAGGCGCCGGACGAGTTCGTCGTCCGCCACGCCATCAACTCGGTGATGGCGGCGCCGCTCATCGGCGAGGAGGGTGCGCTCGGGACGCTGACCGTCCATTCGTCGCGCCCCGACGCGTTCAGCGAGGCCGATGCGGAGGTGCTCAGCGTCCTCGCCGGCCAGGCCACGATCGCGGTCACCAACGCGCGCCTCTACGCCGAGCTCGAGCGGCGGGTCGAGACGCAGGCCTCGGTGGCGGCCATCTCCGCGGAGATCGCCGCCCTGCGCGACCCCAGTGCGGTGGTCCAACGCACCGTCGACGAGGCGAAGCGCCTGTTGGACGCCGACGCCGCCCTCATCAACCCGGTCGATGCGACGGCCACCCAGCTCGGCTGGGCGGTGGCGGCCGCCCCGGCGGACGAGCCGATCGACGACGTCGACGTCCCGGTCGGCGCCGGGATCAGCGGCCTTGCCTTCTCCGAGGGACGGGTGGTGCGCACCGGCGACTACCTCAACGACGCCTCGTTCGAGCACTTCGAGGCGCTCGACGCCTACATCGCCCGACGCGGCATGACGTCGGTCATGACGGCGCCGCTGGCCAGCACCGACGGACCGATCGGCGCCCTGACCGTCCAGTCCCGACGCCGCCACGCATGGAGCATTGAGGACGAGCAGATCCTCAACCTGCTGGCCGATCAGGCAGCGATCGCGATCACCAACGCTCGCCTGTACGACGAGCTGACCCAGTCGGAGGAGCGCTATCGGTTCCTGGTCGACAACAGCCCGGACATGATCTGGTCGACCGATGACAAGGGCCGATTTACGTTCGTCAGCGACGCGATCCGGTCGCTGACGGGGCGCGAGCCGGAGGATGTCATCGGCCAGCACACCGACGTCCTGACCGCCGACGAATCGAAGCCGCTGGTGGTGGCCACCACCAGCGAGATGATGGAGCACCCGGGCATGGCGGGCAGGATGAAGATCCACATTCCGCACGCCGACGGGCATCTCGTGGCAGCGGAGGTGATCATGCTGCCGACCATCGTCGACGGCGAGGTCGCCGGGCTCCATGGCTCGGTGCGCGACGTCAGCGAACGCGAGCGGCTGGAGGCAAGCCTGCGCGAGCAGTCGGCCAAGCTCGCGGCGCGCATCGCGTCCCAGCAGCGCCTGCTGATGATCAACCGCGAACTCCTGGCCACGCTCGAGCCGGCAGGCGTGCTGGACCTGGTGGCCGACGGCCTCAAGAGCGTCGTCGATTACGACAACCTCGCCATGTACCGGATGGAGACGGAGAACGACGTCCTGACTCCGGTGCTGGCGCGCGAGCGGAACGCGGAGGCCGTGCTGGGCTTTCCGATCCAGCGCGGCGCCGGTTTGACGTGGTGGACCGTCGAGCACCGCCAGCCGGTGCTCCTCAATGACGCCCTCAACGACCCGCGGGTGGTGCAGATCCCCGGGACCCCGGTGGAGGAGGAGGCCATCGTCATCGTTCCGCTCATCGCCGGCGAGGACGTGGTGGGTGCCATGAACATCAGCCGCATGGGCGGCACGCGCGAGTTCAGCGAGGACGACTTCGAGCTCATCCAGCTCTTCGCCACCCAGGCCGCCGTGGCGATCAGCAACGCGCGCCTGTACGAGGAGCTCCGCGAACGGGCCGATGCGCAGCGCACCCTGGCCGAGATCGCGGCCCAGATTGCCGGCCTCCACGACCCGCTCACCGTCATCCAGCGTTCGGTGACCGAGGCCGCCCGACTCCTGCGCGCCGACCGGGCGCAGGTGAACCTGGTCAGTGAGGCAAGGTCGCAGCTCGACCGGCCGATTGCCGCCGCCCCGACGCCACCAGCCGAGGAGGACGTGGTGGTGCCCATCGGCTCGGGCATCGCCGGCCGCGCAGCCGCGGAGGGCGTCGTGTGCTGGACCGGCGACTACCTCGCCGACGAGTCGTTCCCGCATGACGCGGGCGATGCGCGGATCGCCGCCCAGGGCATCCGGTCAATGATGTCGGCGCCGCTCACCGGTCCGGATCGGCTCATCGGTACGATCACCGTCCAGTCGTCGGGGCACAACGTCTTCAATGCGGATGATGGCGTGTTGCTCCAGCTCCTCGCAGACCAGGTCGCGATCGCGGTGACCAACGCGCGCCTGTACGAGGAGCTGGAGGAGTCAGAGCGTCGCTACCGGCACCTTGTGGACAACTCGCCGGACATCGTGTGGAGCATCGACGCCGAGGGCAACTTCACGTTCTTCTCCGAGACCCTCGAATCACGCACCGGTTGGAAGCCGGAAGAGCTCCTCGGCCGGCCGTTCACCGTCCTCACTGATCCCGGCACGCAGGCCGCCGCGCTGGCGGCCTGGCACCAGTTGCGCGAGGATCCCGAGCGCGAGCAGCGCGTGCGGCTGGCGTTGCCGATGGCCAACGGCCAGGTCTCGCCGGCCGAGGTCGCCATGACCGGCACCGTAGTGGACGGAAAGTTCGCGGGCGCGCACGGCGCGGTGCGCGACATTGGCGAACGGGAGCGTCTCGAGCGCAGCCTGCGCCGGCAGGCGGGAGAGCTGGCAGCCGGGCGCGAGCGCGCCAATCTCGCCCGCGAGCTGCACGACTCGGTGACCCAGGCCCTGTTCAGCATGGGGCTCACCACCCGCTCGCTGGAAATGCTCCTCCAGCGGGATCCCGAGGCGGCGAAGGGGAAGCTGACCGAGCTGCGCGACCTCCAGCGCGACGCGCTGGCGGAGATGCGGACCCTCATCTTCGAGCTGCGCCCCTCGTCGCTCGAGACTGATGGGTTGCTGCAGGCGATCCGCACGCACGCCGAGGCGGTCCAGGGCCGTACCGGCATGAGCGTCGAGGTGCGCGCCGATCCCGATCCGCTCGAGGAGAGCGGTGAGGCCCGCGCACCGATCGAGGTTGAGGAGGCGATATACCGCGTGGCGCAGGAGGCCCTGCACAACGTGGTCAAGCATGCGAATGCGCGCCACGCCCTGATCGCCCTCAGTCGCAGCGCCGCCGGACTGCGCCTCGAGGTCAGTGACGACGGTGTCGGCTTCGACCCCGACCAGATCCCGCGCGGTCACCTCGGCGTGGCGGGCATGCGCCAGCGCGCCGAGCAGCTGGGTGGCGAGTTCGCCGTCACCTCGCGACCGGGCGAGGGGAGCCGGGTCGAGGTCTTCATGAGCTCGGCCGCGATCGAGGAGGTCGCCGCCCGGGGCGCCGACGACGACGCGGGGGCATCGGCCGAATGACGTAGGCGGCGTGCGCCGCCCGCCCCATGGCCACGCCCGCCAATGCCGTCAGGCTGGAGGCGACATGTCAGTCGCAGAGCAGCCCGTGCCCGATGCCGATCGGCCCCGGGTCGTCATCGTGGACGTCGATCGGCGAGTCCAGCAAAGCCTCGCCGACGTCCTTGAGCTCGCCGGCCTCACGGTCGTGGCCACTGCCGGCGACGTGCGCACCGCCCTCGAGGCGGTCGAGCGCAACGCTCCCGACGTGATCATCATCGATCCCCGGCTACCCGACGTGGATGCCGGCCGTGCCCTCCTATCGTCGCTGGAGCTCGGCTGGCCCGATGTGCGGATCGTCGTGATGGGCTGGAGCGAGGGGCTCGAACCCTCCCTGGCCGGGCGGGCGACGGTGATCGCCAAGAACGCCGATCCTGACGCCTTCGTCG
>JAICQM010000234.1 GCA_025937875.1 Chloroflexota bacterium | reverse complement strand
CTTCGTCGCCTTCGCCGGCAGCGAGCTCCTCGGCGCCGAGCCCGGGCTGCGCGTGGCGGTGCAGGTGGCCTGGGTGGCGCCGGTCGCGACCTGGGCCGCCCTTCGCCTGCGCGGATCGATCACGCCGCTGGACTGGTCGATCCTGGCCGCGCTGACGGCGCTTGCGGTCGTCTCGCTGGCGAGCGTCGACGTGCAGGGCAGCCTCGAGTCGCTCGGCCTGGCGATCGCCTACGCGCTGACCTTCTGGACGATGCGCGCGGTCGGATCGGTCCAGCGGCTGCGGAGCGCCACCGCCGTGGGCGTGAGCTACGCACTGACCCTGTGGCTGGTCATGGCCGCGGTCTTCTGGATCGTGGAGAAGGTCGACTGGTTCACGGCCACCGGCACCATTCCACCGCTCGAGTCCGCACAGGTCTTCATCTGGGGGACCACCAACGCCTTCCCGATCATGGTCCTGCTGGCGCTGCCGTTCATCGCCTGGCAGCGACCCGGGGTCGCGCGCAACGCGCTGTTCGTCATCTGGGCGGTGGCCTCGGTGATCGTCGTACCGCTGTCGATGGGACGTGCTGGCTGGATCGGGGTCGCGGTCGCGGTCGTCGCGCTCGAGCCACTGACCGGATGGCCGCTGTCGCGACAGGTCATCGCCCGGCTGCGCGCGCGATCGGTGCTCGTCGGCGTGGCCGCCGTCGCCGGCGCGGCGGTGCTGGTCATGGGCGTGATCGTCGGTCCCGGCGTGCTCGCCGACGGGGTGGGCGGCGACCGGGCGCGGATCTGGTCACAGGCGCTGGCCATCTTCGGCGCCGATCCGCTGACCGGCGGCGGGCCGGCCACGTTCTCCTGGCTGCGGCTGGCCCACGTACCCGACTACGCCTATGCCGTCCCGGTGCGCCTGGCGCACAACGTCCCGCTCCTCACCCTGGCCGATGGCGGCCTCCTGCTGGCCACGGCCTTCGGGGCCATGGTCGCGATCTTCGTCGTGACGGCCTGGCGTGCCGCCACCGGCCAGCGGCGACGGCTGACGCTGGCCGCGCTGATCGGTGTCGGCGTGGCGTCGATGCTGGACGACTTCAGCTCGCTGCCGGCGCTCATGGCCGCCATCGTCACCCTCGCCGCGTGGACGGTTGCGCGCGAGGACGAACCCGTCGTGACCGATACGACCGAGCCGCGAGGCTGGGTCCTGCCGGGCGCGGTGCTCGCCCTGGCGCTCCTGGCGATGCCGGCGGTGGTCGACGTCGATGCCGCGCGCCTCGCCGCGGCGGACGGGCGACGGGCCGCGGTGGCCGGCGAGTGGGATGTCGCGTCGCAGCGCTTCACCGATGCGGTCGGCGCCTACGGCGACACGGCCGGCTATTGGCTGGGGCTGGGCCTGAGCGCCTGGCATGCCGGCGACCCCGGGCGAGCCGCGGAAGCCTATGCGGCCGCGCACCTGCGCAACCCGTTCGACGCACGCGCCGCCGGTGCGCTGGCCGCGCTGGATGCGGGGTCGCTGGCGTCCCGCGACCTGCTCGACGAGGCGGTGCGCCACGACATCACCGACCCGCAGTACAGCTACCGCCTGGGGGCCCAGCGCTGGGAGAGCGGCCAGGAGGCCGCGTCGATCGGTGCCTACGGACTCGCGGTGGCCATCGCGCCACCGCTCATCGAGACGTTCACGCCGGTCGGCGGGTCCGACGGTCCGCGGCGCTCCGAGGTGGCTGCGGCCGCCCTGGAGCACGTGCGCCAGCTCGACCGGCTCGACGGCTACGTCCTGCGCCCCGAGGTCGCGTGGGACCTGGGCCTCGCGGCCGGGGACCTGCCCGACGATGCGCCAGCCCCGTGGCGCGCGGTCGACCTGGCGCGAAACGGCGACACCGACACCGCGCTCCAGCTGGCGCGCGACGGGCTGGCGACCCAGCCCGGCAATCCGCGGGCGCTGCAGGCGCTGGCGGCCGTGGCCCGCATGGCGTGCGACCCGAGCACCCCGGCACTGGAACGCCTCGTCGGGTCCCGCGTCCCGCTGCGGCCGAGCGAGGTGCGCGACGTCCGCGATCACACGTACCGCGACCAGGGCCTCGGCACGTATCAGCCGCTGGCCGAGGACCCGTATCCGCCGCTCGGAGCCTGGCCATGGTCCCTGATCGGCGACGCGCCGGACTGCTGACGATGCGCCTCACCCCCCGCACCCGGCGCCTGCTGGCGACGGCGCTCACCATGGCCTGCTGGGGCGGCCTGGTCTTTGCCTGGATCTGGCTCAACTTCAACGAGCGCGACTTCATGCAGGACGCGCGCGTCTACTGGCAGTTCGACTACGACGACCTCTACGGGCGCGGCACGGTGGGGGGGCGCGACGCCTACCTCTACTCGCCGGCCTTCGCCCAGCTGTTCTTCCCGTTCGGCGCCCTGCCCTGGGAGGTCTTCCGCGGGTTGTGGTCGGCCCTCAACATCGGGGTCCTGGCCTGGCTGGCCGGTCCCCG
>JAICQM010000015.1 GCA_025937875.1 Chloroflexota bacterium | reverse complement strand
GTCTGACGCTAGCATCGCCCGATGAGCGAGAAGCGGACCACGGCTCGGGCGTTCCACGACGCCGGCGGCGTCGAGGACTGGCGGATTCTCTTCTCCGGCGCCCACGCCTACTTCCGCGTGGGATCGTTCGCGGAAGCAGCACGCTTCGTGGCCGCGATCGCCGACGTTGCGGAGGTCGTGGGCCACTTCCCCGACGTCGACGTGCGACCCGAGGGCGTCACCGTCCGGACCGCCTCGGGGGAGTACGGAGCGCTGAGCCAGCGTGACGTCGAGCTGGCACGCCAGATCTCGGCAGCAGCCCGGACGCTGGGGATCGAGGCCGACCCCTCCCAGGTGCAGGTGGTGAGCATCGCGGTGGCCCAGAACGCCGGCACCGACGTCGGTCCGTTCTGGGCCGCAGCCCTCGGATACCGAAGCCTCGGACCGAACGAGGACGTCGTCGATCGGCACCGACGGAACCCGCACGTGTCGTTCCAGGGCCTGCGCCCGCCCAGGCCGGGGCGTGGCCGGATGCACATCGATGTCAGCGTGCCGGCCGATCAGGCCGAAGCGCGGGTCGCCGCCGCACTCGAAGCGGGCGGACGCCTGGCGGACGATTCGCATGTGCCCCAGTGGTGGACGCTCGCCTCTCCCGAGAACCACGGCGTCGACATCGCGGCGTGGCCGGACTTCGAGGACGACGTGGAGGACTGAAGTTCATCCCGTCGTCAATCGAGATACTCAGCGGCGACCTGCCGGGGACGCCACTTCCACGCCGCGAGCGACGCCCGGTCAGCTCAACATGAGCGTGAACGACGCAAGCCCGTCGCTGGGATAGACCGAGCGGCGGACCTCGCCTCCCACCTGGAAGCTGGTCGTGCGCGCCAGCAACTCCTCCAGCGCGATCCGCATCTGCATCCGGGCCAGCGGGGCGCCAAGGCATACGTGGATGCCACGGCCCCACACCAGGCCATCGTCGCCGCTCCGATCGAGTCGCACCTGGTCGGCACCTTCGAAGACGCGCGGATCGCGGTTGGCCGCGATCCACATCAGGCTCAGGTTCTCGCCCGCGGGAATCGTGCGCCCGCCGATGTCCACCTCGCTCGTCGTGGTTCGACGGTTCGCAACCAATGGATCGTCGACACGCAGGATCTCCTCGACCGCAGCGGGAATCCGCGACCGGTCGGCGCGCAGGCTGGCCTGCAGGTCGGGGTGCTCGGCGAGGTAGAGCACTAACAGGCTGATGCCGCCGGCCACCGTGCCCTCGCCCGCAACCCAGTTGCGCAGGACGCTGACGATCGCCTCGTCGTCCAGCGGGACGCCGTCGACCGTCGTGGCGAGCAGGGCATCGGTCACGTCATCGTTGCGGGCCGCGGTGCGATGTTCTTCCAGGTTGGCCTGCACGTGCTCGGTCAGGAGCCTCGCCAGCGCGCGTCCGGCGGCCGGATCACGGCTGAAGGCCGCTTGCTGGTTGCCGTGGGTCCAGCCCCCGAGGCACTCCCACTGCGCCTCCGGCCAGCCGAGGTACGCGCACAGCGTCCGAAGCGTGAATGGCGTGGCGAACGATTCCATCAGCTCGGTCTCGCCGCTGCTGAGCATCGGACCCAGGAGGTCGATCGCGATCTCGCGGCTTCGTGGTTCCAGCGCGGCCATCCCTTCGTCGTCGAAATGCAGCGCAAGAGCGTCCCTGAAGCGCCCGTGCTCGGGCGGGTCCATCCCTGCCGGGATGGCCAGGTGTCGGGAGGCGCTGCTGAACGTCGCGGGGTCCTCCAGGACGCGCACAACGTCCTCGTGGCGAAAGACGGACCAGCCCATGAACTCGCTATGCGCAACCGGGCATCGCTCGCGCATCTCGTCATAGGCTCGACGCTGATCATCGAGGACCGCTGGATCGCGAGGATCCCAATCGGGCTGCGGATCAGACAATGCATACCTCCGAAATCTGCGGCCGCCTGCGCGGGATGCGTCCTGGTGGGCTAGGGCCGGTCGTCCTCCGCGGGGTCGAGCCGCACGGTGAGCAACATGCGGCTCGCCGTTGCCGCCCGGACGTCGTGTCGGATCCCCGGTCGCAGGACGAGCAGGGAACCCGGCCCCATCCGGTGCTGCTCATCAGCCGTCGTCATGCTGAGCTCGCCGCTCAGGACGTGAACGGTGACGTATCCGTCCGCCGCGTGGTCCTCGAGGTAGCCGCCCAGCTCGAAGTCGAACAGCACGATCGACATCCCGCCGCCCCGGAACAACGTGATCTGCCGGTGCCCATCTCGCGCTGGCCCCGGCTCAGCGCGCAGGCGCGAACTCTCGGTGTCGAGGTCGAACAGGTGCTCGCTCCCGACGAAGCGCTGGCGCGGCGGCGTCCGGCGCCGTTCGTCGGGGGGTGCTGTGTGCGCGCCGTCCTCGGTCTCCACGACCCCAGCCTAGCTCAGACCATCGGCGCCCACAGGCGTGGCCCATGGCAGTCCTCGGTCCTGCCCCTGGAGCGCCCTCCGGAGGCGGCCGGGTCAGGCGTATTCGGAGGCGTGCTCCCCGCGGTCCGCGGCGACCGTCCGATCCATGATGTCGAGCGTCTCGGCGACCGACCGCCCGTTCTCATCCGCTGCCTTCTTGACGTCGTCGATGGTGATGTTGGCCTCGCCCATCTCCAGATGAGCATCCATGCAGCCACAGGTCAGACACATGCACCGCCACCGTGCATGGAGCGTGCCGTGGACGGATTGCCGACGGCGATGCCGGCGGATTGACCGATGGCCGGCGCCTCCCGCGCCGGCAGCATGGGTGCCATGACAACGCTGACTCCCGCGCGCGCCTTCGCCCCGGTGGAGCTGGATCGCAGGCGCGCCTCCCAATTCGGCAGAATCCTGGCGGCCGTGGCCTTCGGCGCCATCGGCATCGCCACGATCGCGCTGGCGATGGCCTTCCCGCTCGCCCTCGGCGTGGTTGCCGAGGACCCCGGGCTGCGGGTGGCGGCCGCGGACCTGGCGGTCGCCAGCCGCGCCGCGGACCTGTGGTGGATCGTGGCCGGCATCGGGGCGCTTCACCTGGTCGCGCTGCTCACCGTCCTCGACCGCGGCATCTGGGGCAAGCGCATCGCGCTCGTGCTAGCAGGCGCCGGCGCCGCCGGCGCTGCCGCGGCCCAGATCGCGCTCGTGGGTTCCGGCACGGTGGTCGGCGACGCCGCCGACTTCGCCAACGGCGCAGCCCTCGTCTACGGGGTCATCGTGGTCGCAGTGGTCCTCATCCAGCCCCGGGAGCGCACGGCCTAGCCGCTGCCGGCGCCATCAGGCGCGGAGACCCAGCCGCTCCTCGACGAGATGGGTGGCGGTGGCGAGGCCGCTCTCGCCCGCGACCTGCGTCGCCAGCCGTTGCGCGCGCTCGGCCATGCCCGCGGCCGCGGTCAGGCGTTCCGCCAGCGAAGCTGCGCTCAGCGCGCCGGCCCGCAGCGGCGCCGGGGCCACGCCGAGGGCCTGCAGGCGCGCCGCCCAGTAGCGCTGGTCGCCGATCTGGGGGATCACCACCGATGGCACGCCGGCGGCGACCGCGGCGTGCGTGGTACCCGCTCCGCCGTGGTGCACGACCACGCCGGCGCGCGGCAAGAGCGCCCGGTGATCGACCTCCTCCACGAAGCGCACCGTTTCGTCCGAGGTCCCATCGAACCCGGTGGCACCGGCCTGGATGACGCCGCGCAGGGCGGAGCGGTCGAGCGCCTCGCGGATCTGCTTCGCGGCGGCCGGCGCATCGCGGAGCGCCATGGACCCGAACGTCACGACGACCGGTGGCGTGCCCGAGCTCATGAACGCTTCCAGGTCCGCGGGGAGCGGCGTGGGATCGGAGACGGGCCTCCAGGGACCGGTGAAGAGGGCCGACGACGCCAGGTCGGCTGGCGGCGGCGCGATGGTCGGCGAGACGGCGACCATGTGGAGGAGCGGCGAGCGGTCCCGGAACAGGCTCTGCCCGGTCGACGTGGAGCCGGCGGCGCGCAGGATCGTCGCCAGCGCCCGATCGTGCGAGCCCATTGCGCGGTCGAGCATCCACCATGCGAACCCGTTGAGCGGTCCCATGCCCGGCATGCCGGGCGGTGGCGCAGTGCGGGTCGGCAGCAGGACCGGGTCGAACACGGCGGTCGCAAACCGGACACCCTCGTCGCGGGCCGCCGCCACGGCCAGGGCGTGAATGCCGTGGACGACCGCGACCTCGTGGCCGCGCAGCGCCTCGCGCAGCGCCCGCTGGTGCTCGGCCCCGTCGCGCAGGTGGAAGTCGCGCAGGATGCCGACCTGGGCCAGCGGCGATCGCGCGGCGGCGGCGGCGACGGCCGTGCGCCGCACGTCGTCGGCCGTGGTCGCCGGGCCGGCCGGCACGAACGTGGCCCCGGTCGTGGCGAAGGCATCGCGGTGCAGCTCCCACGAGATGGCGCTGACCTCGTGGCCGGCCCCGGCGAGCGCGGTGGCGAGGGACGCGAAGGGCCGGACATCGCCCGTGGTGCCGACGGCGGCGAGCGCGATGCGCATCGGTCAGATACCTCGAATGTCGCCCGGCGTCATGCGCGGGCCGTGGCGCGGCAGCCGGATGCCGCTCACCTCGAGCACGCGCTGGACGCGGCCGCGCTGTCCACGATACGGCTCCAGCAGCTCGAGCATGCGCCGATCGTCCGCGCGCGGCTCGCCGGCCAGCGCAAAGGCGACCAGCGACGGGATGTGATAGTCGCCCACGCTCACCGCGTCTGGGTCGCCCCACGCGACGCGCGCGACCTCTGCCATGGTCCACTGACCGATGCCGGGGACGGCACCCAGCCTGGCTCGTACTCGCTCCGGTGGCTCGGCGTCGAAGCGCTCGGCTAGTACAGCGACCAGGCCGATGACGACCGCCCGGCGTCGTTCGAGCCCCAGCCGATGCCACGCGTAGGACGGGATCGTCCGCAGAACCGATGGCGCGGGCATGACCCGCATCCCCGCCGCCGCGCCGGGGCCGGGGGCCGGCTCGCCGTATGACCGCAGCAGCCCACGCCAGATGCGCCGCGCCTCCACGCCGGTCACCTTCTGCTCGAGAATCGCGGGTACCAGCGCCTCCATCACCCGTCCGGTGCGCGGCAGGCGCAGGCCGGGATGCCGCCGCACCAGGCCGGCCAGCGGCTCGCCGGTCGGCGCGAACGCCTCCGGGGCGTCCTCGAGACCGATGAGGGCGGACGCCTGCCCAATCGCCCATGCAGCCCCGTGGCCCCATGCCTCGGCACGCACCGAAGCGCCCTCGACCGCGACGCGCAGCGTGGCCGTTCCGTCCGGGGTGCGGGTCGCGCGCCACGCCTCCCGAGCGGCGATGCGGATCGTCGGGTCGCCGTGGCCGTGTGCCACCGGCGCCAGGGTGGCGGCCAGGTCGAGCGGCACCCCAAGCTCGAAGATCTGCAGCGCGTCGGGCGCGGCGGACACGGGGAGCGGTGGCCGGGTGCGGCGCAGGATGGCGGGCGGCATCGGTCTCAGCGCCGCATGGAGAGGACGATCGGATCTCCGGACTGGGTCGCCTCGAAGTCGCCGCGGCTCCGGATCCCGCGGTAGCCCTCCGCGACCGCGACCTGGCCGCAGATCCCACCCAGTGAGTTGCCGGGTCCGGTCAGCACGAGTACGTCCGGCGCCTCCTCGCGCAGCGCCACGCGCAGGCTCGTGGCGAACCGATAGGGCGTCGTGACCTGGTCGCCGAGGGTGTAGTCCCGCAGGCGGGCGGGATCGGTCGACCACGGTGTCCAGCGCACCCCGCGGCCGTCGATGAGCGTGACCTGCGGGCGATCCCAGTGGAGCTGAGCGAGCAGCTCGCGCGCGGCCACGGCCACCGGTGCGACCAGCGGCGTGTGGTACGGGCCATGGAGCGCCAGCTGCAGCGGATACAGCCGCTGCCCGATCGACACCGGCGGCAGTGTCCGCAGCAGGCGCTCCATGCCGGCATCGTCGCCCGCGAGAACCGCGTAGCCGCCGAGCTCGATGCTCTCGTAGGCATTGCCCGCCCCGTTGCCGTTCGCCTGGGCGAGCGCGGTTGCGACGTGCCCCGCCAGGGTCGCGTCAGGGAGCCAGTCGGCATTCGTCAGCGGGTAGATCAGCTGGCCGCCGTGGCCGCCGTCGGCGAGTGGCTCCTGCTGCAGCCGGGCCAGCTCCTGGACGAGCGCAAAGCCGTCGTCGAAGGCCAGCACGCCGGCCGCGGTGAGGGCCGTGTACCAGCCGAGGCTGTTTCCGATCACGGCGGCGATGCGATGGTCGGCGGCGGCCCGCTCGGCGTCGAGCAGGCTCGCCAGCCAGATCAGGGGCGAGGCGTGGATCGGCTGCAGGTGGGTCTTTGGGTCGAAGCGCGCAGCCGTGTCGAGCTCGGTGAGCGGGGGCAGGCCGGCGCTCAGACGCAGCTCGTCGCCACGGACGACCCACGGGTGCGCCGGGTCGAGCGATCCCAGGCTGGCGGCCGTGTACGACCCACGGCCGGGCAGGACGAGCAACCCGCGCTGCGCCGCGGTCACGCGCCGGCTCCCGCGGTGGTCCGGACCGAGGCCATCGCGGCGGCGACGATCTGGTCGGTCCCGACCAGGACAGCCGACGTGGACGTGCCGAGCGGCACGAAGCTGTCAACCGCGCGCACGGAACGCAACGGCCCGGCCGTCGCCCCGTGCTCGACGAGGTCGGCGATGACCGCGTCGGCGATTCCACCCCCGGTCGCGCGGCACTCGTCGACGACGAGCACTGCCCCGCAGGCCGCGGCGTGGTGCCGGATCGCCTCGACCGGGAGCGGGTTCAGCCACCGCAGGTCGAGGATGCGGGCCGCGATGCCGTGCTCGTCGCGCAGCCGCCGGGCCGCCTGGAGGCTGAGGCGCAGGCCGTTGGCGTAGCTGACGATGAGCAGGTCGCTGGCCTCCGATCCGTAGATGCCCGCCTCGCCGGGCAGCAGCACCGACGGCGGTGGGGGGTAGCTCGCCAGCCAGCCGCCGTCGCCGTCGGCGTGCAGGTCCTTCTCGTGGTAGAGCGCGATGGGCTCGAGGAACACGATCACGCGTCCGTCCTCGGCCGCCATCGCCACGGCACCGCGCAGCATGCGGGCGGCGTCGTCGCCGCGAGCCGGGACCGCCACGATCAGGCCGGGGATGTCCCGCAGGGCGCCGATCGAGTTGTCGTTGTGGAAGTGGCCGCCGAAACCCTTCTGGTAGGCGAGGCCGGCGACGCGGACGACCATCGGGTTGCGGAACTGGCCGCTGCTGAAGAACTGGAGCGAGGCGGCCTCACCGCGCAGCTGGTCCAGCGCGTTGTGCAGGTAGGCGAGGTACTGGATCTCCGGCACCGGCAGCAGGCCGACGTGGCCGGCACCCTGCGCAATGCCGAGGATCGAGGTCTCGTCCAGCAGCGTGTCAAAGACGCGCGCCGCCCCGAACCGTCGCTGCAGCCCGTTCGTCACGTTGTAAACGCCGCCCTTGCGACCGACGTCCTCACCGAACAGGAGCAGCTCCGGCCGGCGCGCGAGCTCGTCGGCCAATGCGGCATTGAGGTTGCCGGCCAGGGTGCGGGCGTTTGGTGTGGTCGCCAGCTCGGGGAGCTGGCCGCCGAACAGCGCCTCGCGATCCACGGAGGCGCCCGCCGCCGCTCGGCGCGCCACGCGATCCGCGTGATACGGGGCCAGCGGAGCGGTGACCTCCGCGGTTGTCGTGAGCCGCGGACGGCGCGCCGCCTCCTCCGCGGCACGCAGCACGCGCTCCCGAGTGTCCCGCACGATGGCCTGCAGGTCTGCCGCGGTGGCGGCACCGAGCTCCACCAGGCGCCGCGCGTTGCGAACCAGCGGATCCCGGGCCTCGGTGGCGGCGATCTCGGCCATGTCTCGGTACGCGTGCTCCGCGTCGGACCCGGCATGGCCCCACAGCCGCACGGTGGGCAGGTGCAGGAACCCCGGCTGTCGCGTCCGCCGCACGTGCTCGATGACCTTTTCGGCGACGTCCCACACCTCGTCCAGCTCACCATCGGCGAGGACGTAATCGAGGTGGGGCAGGGTGCCGAACGTCTCGGCCACCCAGCCCTCGGGCGTGGGGACACTGATCCCCGTACCGTTGTCCTCGCAGACGAAGAGGATCGGGCACGGCAGGCCCAGGCGCGACGCGTAGCGCGCGGTGTTGATCCCGGCGAGCGCGGTCGCGTGGTTCGTGCTTGCGTCGCCGAACGACGCCATCACGATCGTGTCCGCCGGCAGTTCGGGCGCCACGCCCATGCGGCGCGCGCGGGCCAGGCTGAAGGCGAGTCCGGTGGCCTTCGGCACATGGCTGGCGATGGTCGAGGTCTGCGGCGGCACCCACAGCGGCCGGCTGCCCCAGACCTTGTGCCGCCCCTGCGCGATGGGGTCCTCGGCGGAGGCGACGATGCCCAGCAGGGTGTCGAAGGCGGGTGTCGTCCCCGGCACCTGGCGCGCCCGGGCCATCATCAGCGCTCCCGAGCGGTAGTGCAGGAAGGCTGGATCGGTCACCCGGAGCAGTGCGCCCAGGACCGCGTTGTTCTCGTGACCGGCCGAGCCGATCGTGTAGAAGCTGCGGTTCGACTTCTTCAATTCTCGCGCGGCCACGTCGATGGCTCGGCTCAGCACCTGGTCCTCGAAGAGGGCGATCGCGTGCGCGGCGGTGAGCGTGGTCCCCGCCCGGAGCGGCCCGTCCGGCGCGACGCGGACAACCCCTTCGGGCAGCGAGGCGAGGGCATCATCGAGGGCGGCCTCGACGATCGGTACACGGTCGAACGTCATGCGGGTCGGTGGACTCGGGCGGTGGGATGTGCGTGGGCGGGGGCCCTCGCATGATACCCGTCCGTCCGGCCACCGACCCCGGATCCTCAGGTCGGGAAGCCACCGCCGGTCGTCACCAGGGCAAGGCCGAGCAGGACCGTGGCCGGGGCGTGGCGGAGCAGGCGACGGAGGAGCGAGCGCATGGATCTGGCCTCCATGGGGTCCGGGCGACGTGCCCGCCCGGCTGGGCACCACAGGAGACCGCAGGGGGCCTTATCGGCCGCTTAGCGCTCGCTTATCGCGACCGCGACCCGGTCGCCAGCGTGCAGTGAGGGTTGCGGTCAGCCGATGGAGATCAGTGCCACCGCCGCGATCGCCATCCCGACCGCCGCGACCCCCAGCCGAGGCAGAGACTCGCCGATCACCACGCGGGCGAGGATCATGGTGACGAGCGGATAGAGCCCGCTGAGCGCGGCCGCGAGGCCGACCGGGATCGCGCCGCTGGCTGTGACGAATCCGATGTTGCCGGCCAGGTCGAGCAGGCCGGCCAGGATCACCAGCAGGCCGCCGCCGCGCAGGGCGACCCCTCCGCCACGGAACGCCAGGATGGATCCCAGGAGCAGGGCCGCGGTGCCGCGGCTGACGACGAGGATCCAGAGCGGATCCCCGGCGTCGGCGCCGAGGTCGAGCAGCACGTACCACGAGCCGAAGGCCAGCGCCGCCAGCGCTGCCAGCATGAGTGCGGCCCGGCTCACGCCCTCGCGTGAGGAACCACCCGCTGCCGCTGCCGCCACCCCGGCGAGCACCACGCCCCCCAGCTGCAGCGGCGTGAGCGGGGTCCCGGTGAGCGCGCTGACGACGGCCGGGATGAGCACCGAGCCGAGGGCGGAGAGGGCAGCCACCAGACCCATGGCACCGATGGCGAGGCCCTGGTACAGCGCCGCCAAGCCGGTCCCGCCGGCGACGCCTGCGGCCACGGCGATCCAGAGCGCCGCCGCCTCCGGCACTGCCGGCCGGTAGATCGCCAAACCGACGAGGAGCGCCACGAACCCCACCAGCTGGACGGCGGCGGCGACGGCCATGGCTCCCGAACGCCGCGCCGCCAGCCCGCCACTGAAGTCGGCGGACCCGAAGCTGAGGGCGGAGGCGAGTCCCGCGACGACGCCGAACAGGGTGCTGGGCATGCTGGAGCGAGGGTAGCAAAGGCACGGCAGGCAGCCGGTTCAGCCGCGGAATCGGTCACATCGAGGCGGCATTCCGCCCGATCTCGTGCCAATCCGTGCGCAGAAACACCGAACCGTGCAGAAACTGGCTTGACAAGCGGTCGCCATGACCCGACAGTGCGCCAATCTTCCCTGTCGTGGCGCCGAGCGCCGGCTTCGAACCGGCCGTCCGCGGGGAGTCGAAAGGGACGCGTGGGCGCCGAGCCATCCACCGCAACTGCTGATCCCGCCGAGTCCGCGACCCTGCTTGACGCCCGGCCTGCGGCTGTGCGCCTCGAAGGGATCCGGAAGGAATATGCCGAGGTCGAGGCCGTGGCCGGGATCGACCTTGAGATCGGAGCCGGCGAGTTCTTCAGCATGCTTGGGCCGTCCGGTTCCGGCAAGACCACGACGCTGCGCATGATCGCCGGCTTCGAGCGACCGACGCAGGGGCGCATCCTGCTCGACGGGCGCGACGTGACCGCCCTCGCGCCATTCGATCGCGACGTCAATACCGTCTTCCAGGATTACGCCCTGTTCCCGCACATGACGGTCGCGGAGAACGTCGCGTACGGCCTCGTGGTGCGCCGAGTGGCGGCCGACGAGCGCCGGCGGCGCGTCGACGAAGCGCTGCGCATGGTGCGTCTCTCGGACCACCACCGGCGCCGGCCGTCGCAGCTGTCCGGCGGCCAGCGACAGCGGGTTGCGCTGGCCCGGGCGCTGGTCAACCGGCCACGCGTCCTGCTGCTCGACGAGCCGTTGGGTGCGCTGGACCTGAAGCTGCGCGAAGAGATGCAGATCGAGCTGAAGGCGATCCAGCAGCAGGTCGGCATCACCTTCGTGTACGTGACCCACGACCAGGAGGAGGCGCTCACGATGAGCGACCGGCTCGCGGTGTTCAACGCGGGTCGGATCGAGCAGATCGGGACGCCCGCCGACGTCTACGAGCACCCGACGAGCACGTTCGTCGCGAGCTTCGTCGGCACCTCGAACCTGCTGACCGGCGACGCGGCGCGCGCCGTCATCGGCAGCGACGGCATCTTCACCGTGCGGCCGGAAAAGATCCGGATTGCCGACCGGGCGGCCGACGCGGCCGTTGGGGAGATCGCGGTCGACGGGACCATCCGCGAGGTCGTGTACATCGGTCCCGACACGCGCTACATCGTCAGCCTGGATTCGGGCGGCGAGCTCGTGGTCACCCGACAGAACCTGGAAACGTCGTCGATGGAGGCGCTCGCCACCCAGGGCCGCCCGGTGCGGTTGCTGTGGCAGCGACGCCACGTGCTGAGCCTCGCCAGGAGCGAGGATGCGGTGGGGGAAACGGAGGAGGAAGAAACCACCCCATGAGGCATTTGCGCATTCCGACGCTCGTCGTCGCCCTTGGCCTGGTGGCCACCGCCTGCACGGGCGGGGGACCGTCGGCGACACCCGTCGCCGAGATCGGCGAGGGAGAGGGCGTGCTCAATCTCGTCATCTGGGCCGGCTACGCCGAGAGCGGCGAGACCGATCCCGCCTACGACTGGGTGACCCCCTTCGAGGACGAGACCGGCTGCGAGGTCAACGCCACGCCCATGTCGGACTCGAACAACGGCGTGTCGCTCATCCAGTCCGGCGAATACGACGGCATCTCGGCCTCCGGCGACGCGACGACTCGGCTCATCGCCAGCGATCTCGTGGCGGCGGTCGACACCGACGTGTTCGAGAACTACGGCAACGTGTTCGCCGACCTCAAGGACCTCCCACACAACACGGTCGACGGCGTCAACTATGGCGTTCCGCACGGCCGTGGACCGAACCTGCTGGCCTGGAACACGGAGGAGTTCGCGGAAGCCCCCACGAGTTGGAGCGCGGTATTCGATGGCGCCGATCATGCGGGTGACATCAGCATCTACGACTCGTCGATCTTCATCGCTGATGCCGCTCTCTACCTGAAGAACACCCAGCCGGAGCTGGGCATCGAAGACCCGTACCAGCTGACCCAGGAGCAGTTCGATGCGGCCATCGCCGTGCTCGAGGAGCTCGACGCCAACGACCCGCTGTACTGGGCGGACTACACGGACCAGATCAGCTCGTATGCCAGCGGCGACGTCGTGGTGGGCACGACATGGCCGCTCCAGGTGAACCTGCTTCAGGCCGACGGAGCGCCGATCGAGGCGATCACCCCGGAGGAGGGGACCACCGGTTGGTCGGACACCTGGATGATGTACGCGGAGGCCGAGCACCCCAACTGCATGCTCATGTGGATGGACCACATGATGTCGCCCGAGGCGAACGCGCAGGCAACGGTGTGGTTCGGGGAGGCGGCGACGAGCCCGCAGGCATGCGAGGCGGCCGAGGCCCTTTCGGCCGGCCATTGCGAGGCCCAGCATGCCGATGACGCGGCGTACTGGGAGAACATCTGGTACTGGAGCACGCCGCAGGAGAGCTGCGCCGACGAGGACGACGCGACGACCTGCGTCACGCAGGACGACTGGGTCGAGGCCTGGACCACCCTGCGCGGCGGCTGACCGGTCAAGGCAACCGCGTGCCGAGCGAAATGCTCCCCGGGGATCCGTCCCCGGGGAGCATCATTCACAGCATCCATTGATCCAGTGACCCCGAGCCGATGAGCACTGACGCCAGCCCGGCCGCCGCGGCCAGCGCTCCCTCCGGCCGCCTTCGACGGCTCGCCGCGTGGCTCCACGTGCGCCCGGCGGCGCAGGCGCGGCTGCTTCTCGCCGGTCCGGTGGGCTGGATGGTCCTGGCCTACCTCGGCTCGCTGTTCATCCTCCTGCTGGGCGCGTTCTGGGAGAAGGACGCGTTCACCGGCCAGGTCGAGCCGTTCGCGTGGAGCCTGGACGCCTTCGAGAGCATCTTCTCCAACGACGTCTATCGAACGATCGCGTTGCGCACCATCGGCATCGCCATCGCCGTCACGTTGACCGATGCCCTGCTGGCCTTCCCCATCGCGTACTACA
Source organism: Chloroflexota bacterium (assembly GCA_025937875.1). Taxonomy (GTDB): domain Bacteria; phylum Chloroflexota; class Limnocylindria; order QHBO01; family QHBO01; genus JAICQM01. Next base: position 11,883 of record JAICQM010000015.1, on the reverse strand, counting down.
TGGCGCGCGTCGCGTCGCGTCGCACGCGGGGCGTCCTGATCGTGGCGGTCCTGTTGCCGCTGTGGGCCGCCTACCTGGTCAAGGTCTACGCCTGGCGCGCGATCCTGCAGAGCAACGGCATCCTCGAGTGGGCCCTGACGCCGTTCGGCGTCGATGCGCCGGGGCTCGGGGCGCTCGTCAACTCGTGGATCGTCTCGAGCTACCTGTGGCTGCCGTACATGATCCTGCCGATCTACGCCGGCCTCGAACGCATCCCCGAGTCACTGCTCGAGGCGTCCGCCGACCTCGGGGCACGCAACGGCACGACGTTCCGCCGCGTCGTGGTGCCGATCGTGTTCCCGGCGCTGGTGGCGGGCTCGATCTTCACGTTCTCGCTCACGCTCGGCGATTACATCACGCCCGACATGGTCAGCGACGCGAAGTTCATCGGCAACGTGATCTACGACAACTCAAGCCTGGGCAACCTGCCGCTCGCCGCCGCCTACTCGCTCGTCCCGATCGTGATCATGATCGTCTACCTGCTCGCGGCGCGGCGCGTCGGGGCCTTCGAGTCGCTGTGAGGACGGTCGATGACTGAGTCGTTCTGGACCCGCGTCGGGCTCCGTGTCGCGACCTGGGTGGTCCTTGCCTTCCTGTACGTGCCGCTCCTCATCCTGATCATCTACGCGTTCAATCCGAGCCGGCTCCAGGCGTGGCCGCCGAGTGGATTCACGCTCCACTGGTTCGCCGAGACAGCCGGCAACCCCGGCGTCCGCGAGGCGCTGGCGACCTCGGTGCTCGCCGGCCTGGGAGCGACCGGCGTGGCGCTCGTGCTCGGCACCCTCGCCGCGCTGGCCGTCCACCGCTTCGAGTTCTTCGGCCGCGAGACCATCTCGTTCCTGTTCGTGCTGCCGATCGCGCTGCCGGGCGTCGTGACCGGCATCGCCCTCCGCACCACGTTCCAGACGGCGGGGATCGACTTCGGGCTGTTCACGATCATCGTCGGGCACGCCACGTTCTGCGTCGTCATCGCCTACAACAACGTCATCGCGCGCCTGCGCCGGCTCCCGCGCACGCCGGAGGAGGCCTCTGCCGACCTCGGCGCGGATACCTGGACGACGTTCCGGCGCATCACGCTGCCCTCGATCGGCACCGCGCTCCTCTCCGGTGGCCTGCTCGCCTTCGCGCTGAGCTTCGACGAGATCATCGTCACCAACTTCACGGCCGGCCCGGGAACCATGACGATCCCGATGTGGATCCTCAGCGCGATCCGACGCCCCACCGAGCTGCCGGTCGTCAACGTCGTCGCCTTCGTCCTGATCCTCGTCTCCACCATTCCGGTCTACCTCGCCCAGCGCATCGGTGGCGACCGGACGCATTGAGGGCCGATATGGGGGGTAGCGCTCCCGCGGGCGAGCTCGTATTCTCGCTGCGCGCGGCATCCGACCGCGCGTCCGAGCCCGCCGCGGGGGAACGCCTGCCATGACCGTCCAGACCCATGAGCTCCGCCCCGCGGCGCCGCGCCCGCGCTCGCGCCTGGCACTGGCCGCGACGGCCGCGGTGGTGGCGCTGACGCTGGGCATCGGCGGTGTGCTCGGCGCGTTCCTCATCAACGGCCGTGGGGCCGGCCTGGGCAGCCTGGCTTCATTCGCACCGGCCGATGCCGCGATGTACGCCGAGGTCGACCTGGCGCTCCCCGGCGCTCAGCGCGCCAGCCTTACCGCCTTCCTTGACCACTGGTCGGCGGTGGACCCGGACGCCGTCCTGGGCGACGGGTTCGCCGACGTCGTCGACGGGCTCATCCTGGACTCGACCCGGGCCGCGCCACCGTTCACGTATACCGATGACCTTGCCCCGTGGCTCTCCGGCCAGTTCGCGATGATCATGCGGACCTGGCCGGCCACGCCGACGGACCCGATGGCCGTCGTGGTCCCCGAGGCCGCGGTGATCGTCGGCAGTCGCGATGACGCCGCCGCCGGGGCGTTCGCCGAGCGCCTGCGGAACCTGGCCGTCGACGACGGTGCGGGCACGTTCGAGAGCAGCGAGCATGCGGGCGTCACGATCTGGTCCCTCTCGGTGACGACAGCCACGGTCGCCAACGCGGAGTTCGCCTACGCGGTGACCGATGGGGCCCTGGTCCTGGCCACCGGTGCCGACGAAGTGCGGCGGGCGCTCGACACCCGTGCCGGCACGGCCACGCTCGCCACGTCCGCCGAGGTGGGTCCCCTGGTGGCGGCGTTGCCGGCCGAGCGCGTGGGCCTCAGCGTGATGGACATGCGCGCCTCGCTGGACGCGACCCTGGCCGGGTTGTCCGACCTGGCGCCGGAGCTCGCCGGGCGCCTGGAGGGCTATCTCACCGGCGTCCCGGATCACGTCGTCGGGTCCATCTCCTTCGAACCCGATCGTGCGGTCATGACAAGCGTGACCGAGGTCCGCGAAGGGCCATTTGCTCCGCGGCCGCTGAGCGCCGCCATGGCCGAGCGCATCCCCTCCGACGCACTGTTCTACGCCGCCATCCCCGGCCTCGGCACGTCGGTCGGCGCCGGAATCGACCTGTTCCTCGCCGGCCTGGCCAGCAACGAACTCGGCGGACCGATGGCGCTCGACTGGGTGTCGGGGTTCGAGTCGACGACCGGCGTCGCGGTCGAGGACCTGTTCTCCTGGGCTGAGGACGCTGCGGTCTACGTCGGCTACGACGGTCGGCCGTCTGGAGGCCTGGTGGCCCTGACCAACGATGCGTCCGCCGCCCGCAACCAAATCGACGCCCTCGTGGGGGCCCTGGTGCGCGAGGCCGGATCCGACCTGTCCGTCGAGACCGAAACGGTCGGCGGTGCCGCGGTGACGCGCCTCGTCGGCGGCCAGGGCATGCCGCCGGTCGAGATCGTGGTCGGCGACCACAGCGTGAGCCTTTCCGTCGGCGAGGGGATCGCGCTCGGGAAGCTCGACGTCGCAGCGTCGCTGGGCTTGGTCGATCGGTTCGCCGAGGGGATCGGCTCGGTGGGCGGCGACGCGAGATCGCCCGCGGTGTGGGTCGACCTGGCCGGCATCCTCGACGCGGTTGCGGACTCGATGCCCGAGCAGTCGACGATGATGATGATGGTGCTCGGCAACTTCGAGCCGTTCGACTTCATCGCCGGCGCGACGCACCAGGAGGGCGGCCTCTCGATCTCGCGCACCGACATCGCAGTGCGCTGATCGCCCAGGCACGTCAGTCCGGGCGGTCCTCGGCGGCGCGGGCCGCCACCTCGTACGGGTTGTCGTGGTACCAGCGCGCGCCGCCGCGCCAGGCACGGAACGAGGCGCGGAGGTAGCGGGCTGCGAAGGCCGGCCCGAACTCCGCCCACTGCCGCACGTGCTCGAGCTCGTGCCGGAGCTCGCGCGGTTCCAGGTCGCGCCAGGCCAGGATGTGACGCCCGATGGTGATCGCCAGCCAGTTGCGCAGCATGACCGAGCCAGGCCGGCGCAGCCAGGGCAGCACGTGGACGCGATGGGGGAGTGGCGTGCCCTGCTTCACGAATCGGGATCGTGGTCGTGCTGGTGCCTGTTGGGCGGATCCGCCTCGAGCAGCAGGTCGCGCCGATCCCCCCAGCGCCTGAGGAAGCGATAGAAGTTGCGCTTCGACTGCCGCGCCAGCTCCAGCTCGTCGAACGCGGCGTAGCCACGATGCTCGTGACGCGTGAAGGGGAGTGCTGCCGTGCGAACCGCTCGCCAGCCCGCGCCACGGATCGCGAAGCTCAGGTCCAGGTCTGCGTGTCGATACCACCGGTAGCGGTGGTCGAAGAGGCCGGCCTCGCGGAGCGCCTCGCGTCGCACCGCGAAGCAGTAGCCCTCGACGGCGTCGACCTCGCCCGGCGGTGCCTCCTCGAACTGCCGGGCGTTGCCACTGCGCACTCCCCAGCCGCCGGCCACGCCGACCCCCGGGTCGCTGAAGGCGGCCAGGAGCGGGGTCGCCCAGTCGCCGGTGGCCTCCAGGCTGGTGTCGAGGAGGGCGATCACCTCGCCCATCGCGCGCCGCAGGCCCAGGTTGGCGGCATCGCCCCAGCCGAGGCGCTCGCTAGTCTCGAGAACCGTGGCTTCGACCGGCGGCCCGGCGGCGACGACGGGATCGACCGACGCCGCCGGGGCGTTGGCCACCAGGACCAGCTCCCAGCCCACCGCCGGCGGATGCGCGGCCAGGCTGCGCAGTGCACGCTCGAGGTCGTCGAGGTGGTCGTCGGCGACCAGCACGACCGACAGCCGCGTGGTGGCCGCCTCGTCGAGGCGGCTGGTGAGCGCCTCGGGACTCACGTAGCCCGTCCCAGCGGCGGCGCTGACGTCGGGGAGCGTTGGTCGCACGGTCGATCCGGTGGGCCCGTCCTGGACCTCCCAGCCGAGGGCATGGATCCGGTCGCGCAGCGCATCGGCCCGACCGAAGTCACCCGCCGACCGAGCCGCCGCGCGCTGCTCGACGAGCTCGAGCACGTCGGCGGGGGCGCGCTGGCTCACAGGGCCTCCTTGTCGGCCAGGCGGCCCGGGCTGGGCCACTGCGCGGTGCGCCCGAGCGGCCGCCCGTCGAGTGCGCGCTCGCGCTTGTTGGCTCCCATGCTGGGTGGGTGGTACCGGAGGCGCTCGACCGGCTCCCCGCCGATGAGATGGCGCTCGACGATCTCGTCCGCATCGGCCGGCGTCACGGCCGCGTACCAGACGCCATCCGGATAGACGACCACCATCGGTCCATTGCCGCACTGCGAGAAGCAGCCGGCCCTGTTGATGCGCACTCGGTCGCCCAGCCCGTGCTCGCGCACGAGCGCCTTGAGGCGGGCGTGGACCCCGAGCCCGTCGCCGTCCACGGCAGGACACCACTCGCCCGCCGTACAGACGAAGCAGTGCCGTTCGTAGACGTTCATGCGCGGAAGTACTCCCTGGGATGGCCCGAACGTACCGGGTGGGGCGAAGGCACCACAACCGTACTATCCGGACAGGAGCCGCACTGACCGCACCCCGGTCGCGCAACCCCTATCCACCAACCCACTCGTGCCCGGTGGAGGAAACCGTACACAAGATGATGACCAACGAGGTCGGCAAGCTGCTCACGGCGTCGGAAGTCGCCGAGATGCTCCACTTGCACGTGAACACCGTCAAGCGTCTTGGCGATCGGGGCGAGCTGCCCTTCTTCCGCGTCTGCAAGCGCGGCGACCGCCGGTTCCGCTACGACGACGTGCTCGACTTCCTGCGCCGCGCGAAGTAACCCGCCCATTTGATGCTCTCCCGGCCCACGCCGGGAGGCACCGTCTCCGCCAGGGGGCGGCCGACGACCGCCGAGGTGCCCTTCTCGGCGGTCGTTGCATGTCTGACGGCATAATGGCCGACCGATGACCGATGCCGACCAGCGGCTGCGCCTGACCGAGGGGCAGCGCCTCCTCGATGACGGCGACCCCGAGGCCGCGCTGCGTGCCCTCGAGCCGCTCGCCTCGGCCACCGATCCGGAGGTCGCCGGCGAGGCCTGGCTGGCCATCGCCACCGCCCGCTATCGGACCGATGACGAACCCGGCGCGCTGGTGGCCTGGCAGCAGGCGGCCGGCACCGAGTTCCGCCGGGCGTGGCTGGGCTCCCGCAGCGTCGCCGAGCAGCTGGTGCGCGACGGCGATCTCGAAGGCGCCATCGCAGCCTATCGCGAGGCGGATCGGCGGGCGCCAGCCGGCGAGAAGGGCGCCATCGCCAACCGCATCGCGTGGCTGCTCAAGGAGACCGGCCACGACTTTGCCGCGCGGCGCCAGTTCAACCGGGCGCGCGGTTCGTATGGCACCTACACGCCGTTGGTGACGTGGGCCCTGATCGCGATCTGCGTGGTCGTCTTCATCGCCGACTGGATCCTGGCCGGGACGGGCGAGATCGGCTTCTTCGGCCGTGGGGGTCCGCTCGTCGACCAGCTGCTCATCTACGCCCCTGCCGTCGCCGAGGGCGAGTGGTGGCGGATCCTGACCGCGGCGTTCGTGCACCTGGGGATCGCGCACATCGCGTTCAACATGATCGCCCTCAACCTGTTCGGGCCGCTGCTGGAGCAGATGTACGGCCACGCCGAGTACCTCGTCCTGTACCTGCTGTGCGCGGCGGGAGGGAGCGTGCTGACGATGCTGGTCGATCCGCTGCAGGCGGCGGCGGGGGCGTCGGGAGCGATCTTCGGACTGTTCGGCCTGGCGTTCATCGTCCCGCGGCGCCATCACGTCGCCACCACCCAGCACGCGCGGGCCATCCTGTCGCAGGCGGGGACGCTGCTTGCCATCAACCTGGTGTTCACGTTCGCGGTGCCGGGGATCAGCTGGACGGGGCACGTCGGCGGCCTCGTGGTCGGCGTGGTGCTCGGGTTCTTCCTCGCCCCCGGCCAGGTGGCCACCATCGGGACGATGTTCCGCCGGCCCGACGGTACGCCGACCACCGATACCCGCTCCGGCTCGCTGCGCGCCGGCGTCTACGCGGTTGCCGCGCTGGCGCTTGCCGCGGGGGCCTGGTACGCGGTCGCGGCGGTCGCCTGAGGGCCGACGCACCTCCCGCGGGGTCCTGGTAAGCGGCCGATAAGCGGCCGATAAGCACCCGCCGCCTATCCTCCGCGGCAGGTCGGCGCCAGCCGCCCACCAGTCTCGAGGAGGTGTCGCCGCCACCCGTGTCGCAGACGCATCGGTATCCGTCCATCTCTGCGCATCGGAGGCTGCGATGTCTCGCATCCGTGTCCCATTTCTGGCGCTCGTCGTCGTGATGAGCGCTCTTTCCCCGGCGGCCGCCCTCGCCGCCGATCCCACGCCCCAAGGGCTTTCTGACCCGGCTTCCGCCGACGAAGTGCCCGTGCCCCTGTCACGGGCGCAGCTGCGGTCCGTCCTCGCGCGCGAGCGCCAGGTGGCCCAGGTCGTGGCCAGCTTCCCTGGCTCGCATCGCAAGCCGGGCACCACCGAGAGCGAGTCGCTCCAGGCTGCCGCCGCCCTCTGTCCGACGAGTGCCGCCGCCGCGCTCGAGGCCGACACGGTGGCCGCGACCGCCGGTACGTCGGATTCGCTCGCCACGACGGCAACCCAGCGCATCGACGCCGTCGCTGCCTCGAGCGGGTGTGTCAGTGACTTTCTGGCCATCTATCCGCGCCAGCAGGTGAAGTGGTTCTACTGCGGACCGGCCACGGTGCAGCAGGTCATCAACTACACGCGCGGCATCTTCTCGTGGAACCAGAACGTCAACGCGTTCAGCCAGCAGCAGATCTCCGACTGGTGGCTGAAGACAGATGCCAATGGCGGCACGTCACCGTACCGCGAGCGAGTCGGCATGAACGCGGGCAGCATCATCCCGGCGGGCTTCATCTACATGGAGCACCAGGTCACCAGCGGAGCGGACTGGCACGGGCACGTCATCACCGACATCACCGGCTGGAACATGCCTCTGACGGCGGCAGTGGCTCCGCACGACGTTGGCGCCGCGTTCTGGCTGACCAGCTGGGCGAATCGGGCCGTGAACACCGGCCACTGGATCGTCATCCGCGGCTACTACGGCAAGTGGGACGGGACGCGCAACCCGCTCGTCTACTACACCGATTCCTCGGGCGGGCTCGGCGGTGGCACGGGCCGCTACTACGACCCGAGCTTCGACGTGTACCAGACCCTCATCAAGACCAACGCGGTCCACACGTCGGGGAAGTGGATTGTCTGGTAACGCCGATCGGCTGCCCGGGCGCTTCGCGCGGGCAGCCGTCCTCCTCCTGATCCTCACCGCGTGCGGCAGCGACGTTCCGAATCCGGACGACGTCTCGCCGGTTCGGGTCCGAAGCGCCGGCCCGTCCTTCACCTCGGTTGCGAGCCCGAGCGCATCCATCCGACCAACACCCCAGTCGCCGGCGACGCTGGTCGAGCACGGCGTGCTGGCCGATTCGCACAACGCCCTCGCCCTCACCAGCGACGGCGAGGCCATCGTGTTCTCGGGAGCACCCGCTCGTGTCCGTGATCCCAGCCACGGCCCCAATCTCTACCGTGCGCGCCCCGGCGAGCCGCCGATGCTGGTGTACGCGGGTCCACGGGCCGATTCCGACCTGCTCCCCGTGGCCGTGGGCGGCGGGTATGTCGCCTTCGCCGAAACGAACGTCCCGGAGTTCGGTGACCAGGGATGGATCCTGTGGCTGCTGCCGCCAGGCGCCACGGAGCCGGTCGAGCTGGACCGGAACCCGGCCGATGTCCGCGCCACGTTCCCGCTGGTCACCGTCAACGACCGCCACGTGGTGTGGCAGCACGTGACGCTCGGCGAGGCATCCCGGGCGGAGCTGATCGAGGTCTCGCTGCCCACCATGGGCCGCCGGGAGCTCCACGCCGACGACGCGACCCGCTATCAGTGGTGGGACCCGGCCCTCGATGGCGACCTGCTGGTCTACACCGAGGTGGACTACGTCCGCGGCGACCCTGACTCGCTCGACAAGCCGGCAGAGCTGCACACCATGCTCGTCGATCTCGCCGTGGATCCGATCGTCCCTCGCCAGCTCGACGATTCCGGCATGGCCACGGAGCCCGCCATCCACGACGGGACGGTCACCTGGAAGGAGGCACAGGACGTTACCGGGTGGGGCGCTCTCAGCGTTCACTCTCTCGCGACCGGCGCGACGGAGCAGGTGCTCACCGCGCCGCAGCCGGGCGTCAAGACGCCCAGCCTCGGAAATCGGTTCGTTGCCTTCTGGGGACTCGACGCCACGAAGTTCTACCTCTACGACCTGAAGGCCGGTCGCATCGTCCCGGTGTACGAGGTGGGGGAAACGGAGTTGGACGGGGCTGCCTATCGGCCTGAAGTGACCGGCGACCTGCTCGTCTGGGCCAAGGCGACCGCATCGGGCGGGTTCCTCGTCGCCTGGGGCCGCTTGCCGACGATGGACGATCCGTAGACAGACGACGGCCCGGATCTCGCGGTCCGGGCCGTGGTTCGCCTCCCCGGAGCGGTCAGGCGCTGGCGGCCGGCTGCTCGGTCGAGATCGGTCGCGGTGCGGACGGCTTGACCGGTCGCAGGTACAGCGGCAGCACCACGAGCAGGTAGGCTGCCCAGGCGACGAGGGTCGCCACTTCCGGCCGGCTCGAGTAGCCGAACAGCGCCCTCAGGAGCTGGCCCAGGATCAGGATCGGGCCGGTCTCGGCGATGTCGCCGCTGTGCGGCAGGACGGCCGAGATGTCGAAGGCGGTCTGGGTTCCGACCGTGATGACGCCCGCCTCCACGAACTCGTGCACGGCATAGCCGAGCAGCCCGGCGGCAATGAAGATGAGGGCGATACCGGTCCAGCGGAAGAACGTCTGGAGGTTGATCACCCGCGCCCCCACGTAGAAGCCGTAGCCGATCGCGACCGCGATGACGATGCCGATGAAGGCACCGACCAGGGTGCTGACCGCGCCGGCGTTGGCCTCCGAGGCGGCGGTCGCCTGGCCGAGGAGGAAGAGTGACGTCTCGAGACCCTCGCGGATGACGGCCGTGAACGCGAGGATGGCCAGGCCGAAGATTCCGCCCTGGACGAGCGCGCGGTCCACGCCGGCCTGCAGCTCGCCGCGGATGTTGGCCGCGGTACGGCGCATCCAGAACAGCATCCAGGTCACGACGGCGGCGGCGAGCAGGGTTGCCACGCCCTCGAAGATCTGCCCCGCGGCACCTTCGAGCCCGTCAAGAGTGACCCACAGGATCGCGCCCACGACGATGCTCAGGAGCACCGCGGCGCCGGCGCCGAGCCAGATCTTGCCGAAATGGCGGGCGTTTCCGGTCTTCGCCAGGTACGCCAGGATGATGCTCACGATGAGCGCCGCCTCGACGCCCTCGCGGAGGCCGGTCAGCAGGCCGGTGGTCAGAGCCCCGATGTCCAATATCGTCTCCCGAAGTCGGTGTGCGGCCACATGATGTCGGGCCAGGTGGCGATTAGGCTAGCCTTACAGGGTTCCTTCGTCAATCCGAATCACCGAGGAATCAGTCGGGATTCGCCGGCCGCGGCCGGAGCCACCGCGGAGGGCTAGAATCGTGTGTGCCGACCGATGCCGCCGCGGGCGCATCGGTCCATTCGTTGCACAGCCCATTCCGCCGTCCGCCATGGAGCCCTGATGATCGACCTCTCACTGACCGATGCCCAGCGCGAGGTGCAGCGCACCGCGCGCGCCTTCGCCGAGCGCGAGATCCTGCCGCGTATCGGCGAGCTCGACGCGAAGGCCGAGTACGACCGCTCCCTGTACGAGAAGATGGGCGCCGAGGGGCTGCTGGGACTCCCGATCCCCGAGCGCTACGGTGGCGCCGGTATGGACTACATCGCCTTCGCCCTGCTGTGCGAGGAGATGGAGCGCGCCGATACCGCCTTCCGCGTCATCCTCAGCGTCCACACCGGCCTCAACTCGCTGACCCTGCTGCAGTGGGGGAGCGAGGAGCAGAAGCAGCGCTACCTGGTCCCGCAGGCACGCGGTGAGCAGCTGGCCACGTTCGGGCTGACCGAGCCCGGCGTCGGGTCGGACGCCGCCAACCTGGCCACCACCGCCCGCCGTGACGGCGACCGCTACATCCTCAATGGCAGCAAGATCTGGATCAGCCTGGCCGATACCGCCGACAACGTCCTCGTCTTCGCCACCGTCGATAAGTCGGCGGGGCACCGGGGCATCACCGCCTTCATCGTCGAGCGCTCGTTCCCCGGCTTCAGCTCCGAATCGCTCCACGGCAAGCTCGGCGTGCGGGCCGGCAACACCGGCATCCTCACCTTCAGCGACTGCGAGGTGCCCGCCGCCAACCGCGTCGGCGAGGAGGGCGAGGGCTTTACGATCGCGATGAGCGCCATCGACCAGGGGCGGTACACGGTGGCGGCGGGAAGCGTGGGGCTCGCGCAGGCCTGCCTCGACGCATCGGTCAAGTACGCCCACGAGCGCAAGGCCTTCGGGGAGGAGATCGGCCGCCACCAGCTGGTGAAGCAGATGCTGGCCAAGATGTATGCCGGCATCGAGGCCGGGCGGCTGCTCGTGTTCAAGGCCGGCGTGAAGAAGAACGCCGGCGAGCGCAACACCCGCGAGACGTCGCTGGCCAAGTGGTTCGCCACCGATCACGCGGTGGCCTCGGCGCTCGACGCGATCCAGGTCCACGGCGCCTACGGCTACAGCAACGAGTACCCGGTCGAACGGTATCTGCGCAACAGCAAGGGCTCGGTGATCTACGAGGGAACCTCCCAGATCCACACCCTCATGCAGGCGGACTACCTGCTCGGCTACCGCAAGGACCGCACGCTGCGCATGCCGCAGCCCGCGTTCGAAGGGGAGATGTAGCGGCTCACGCGCCGCTGACGGTTCGATAGTCCGGCGCCGGACCCGGGATCGGCGCGGCGGGTCGCCACAGCCAGTCGACGGCAGCCAGGGCAACGGCGGGCCCGACGACGAGGGAGGCGGCCCACGTCGGCGCCGAGTAGGCGACGGTGATGGGGTCGAACGGCGGGCGCGGGAAACAGCACGCGCCGCCCATGCCGATCATGGGGGCCGTCGCCCACCAGAAGGCCACGCTCAGCACGGCCGCCGTGGCCAGGATCCGTATCGGCCAGCCTGGCGACACCCAGGCGGTGAAGGCGAGCGCCGCGACGGTCGAGGTCGCACCGAACAGGGTCAGCCCCACGCCGAGGGTTGTCCACGGCAGTGGCCCCAGCCAATAGCCGTCGACCAGCGAGACCCGGCCGTACTCGTTCAGCGACGCCGCCATCGACATGAGGAACAGCACGCTCGCGCCCGCCGCGAGCGCCGTGATCGACACCGCATGCAGCGCCCCCGCCACGACCCGCGCCCTCCGTTTCATGTCGCCTCCATCGCTGCGGCTGCGCCCGCCACCGCGCAGCATGGGCGGCGCCGCACGCCACCGCAATCGGTGATATCCCGCAATGCCCCGGACGGTTCATCGCTGAAGCACGGCTATACT
>JAICQM010000263.1 GCA_025937875.1 Chloroflexota bacterium | reverse complement strand
GTACGGCGACTTCGTCAACGGGGCGGAGATCATCATCGACCAGTTCCTGATCGCCGGGCTCGCCAAGTGGCGGCAGACCTCGCGGCTGACCCTCCTCCTGCCGCATGGCTACGAGGGGTCGGGCCCCGAGCACTCCTCGGCGCGCCTGGAGCGATTCCTGGCCCTGGGGGCGGAGGGCAACATCCGGGTCGTCAACCCCACCACCCCCGCGCAGTACTTCCATCTCCTGCGTCGCCAGGCCAAGCACGCCGACCTGCGGCCGCTGGTGGTGATGACCCCCAAGTCGCTGCTGCGCCTGCCGCAGGCCGCGTCCCGGCCCTCCGAGCTGACCGATGGCGCCTTCGCATCGGTCCTTGACGACCCGCGGTTCGCCGACTCCGACGAGGCCGCCGCCAACGTGAAGCGCGTGATCCTGTGCAGCGGCAAGGTCTACTACGACATGGCGCTCTCCCCGGATCGCGAGGCCGCCGCGGACCTGGCGATCGTACGCGTCGAGCGCCTCTACCCCTTCCCCACCGAGGAGCTGCGGCCGGTCCTGGCCCGCTATCCGGCGCTGGAGAAACTGTCCTGGGTGCAGGAGGAGCCACGCAACATGGGCGCTCGCAAGTTCGTCCTGCCGCGCATCCGGCACCTGGTCCCCTACCAGATCCCGCTCGGCGACGTCTCGCGCCCCGAGCGCTCGCGCCCCGCCGAGGGCTACCCGGCCACGCACCACGCCGAGCAGGCCCGCATCGTCCGCGAGGCGCTCACCTCGTAGGTCTGTCGCGCCACCGCGGCACTCCAGCGAGCCGGGGTACGGCTCGTACGCCGATACGGCCAGCTGATCGTCGCCATCGGTGGCGGCTGGTGGCTCGTAGGCGGCTTTCGACGCGGGATTCAAGGGCCGACGTGCTATTTCCACGCTCGACCGCCACCGCGATCCGCGGTGAAGTACGCCTACCAGCCGTATCACGGCTGGATGGCGAGATCCGGCGCGGATGGAGCCGCCGAACCGGTCCGGATTCACCGACCCACGCCCGGTACACTCGCTGACCCATGACCGCCCTCCTCGAACGCTACCGCCACCTCCTGGCCGAGCCTGCCGACGAGCCGTTCCCGCTCACCCTGGGCGAGGGCGCCACGCCGCTCATCCATGCCCGGCGGCTGGGCGCCGAGCTGGGCCTGGCGAACCTGCACCTGAAGTTCGAGGGCACCAACCCGACCGGCAGCTTCAAGGACCGCGGCATGGTCCTCGCCGTGAACCGGGCGCTGAGCCGAGGAGCGACGGCGATCGCCTGTGCCTCGACCGGTAACACGTCAGCCTCCGCCGCCGCCTACGCGGCCGCGGCCGGGCTTCCCTGCCACGTCCTGCTCCCCGCCGGCAAGGTCGCTCGCGGCAAGCTGGCGCAAACCCTCGCCGCTGGAGCGCGGCTGATCATGATCGACGGCAACTTCGACGAGGCGCTCGACGCAGTCCGCCGGCTCGGCGAGGAAGGGACGGCCGCGGTCGTCAACTCGATCAACCCCGATCGCATTGCCGGGCAACAGACGATCGCTTGGGAGATCTGCGATGCCCTGGGTCGTGCGCCCGACGCGGTGGCGCTCCCGGTCGGCAATGCCGGCAACATCACCGCCGCCTGGCGCGGCTTCGTCGCCTACGAGGCACGCCCCCGCATGCTCGGCTTCCAGGCCGATGGCGCTGCGCCCATCGTGCGCGGCGCCCCCGTGACGCAACCAGAGACGGTGGCCACCGCCATCAGGATCGGCAACCCGGCGTCGTGGGCGGGCGCGGTGGCGGCCCGCGACGAGTCCGGCGGGCTCATCGAGGCAGTT
>JAICQM010000050.1 GCA_025937875.1 Chloroflexota bacterium | reverse complement strand
CACCAGCGGCAACCGCCTTGCCGAGCTGGCGGCGCTCCTCACCGAGGCACGCGTGCTGCGTCATGCCGGCCAGGACGAGGAGGCCGAGCAGCGCTTCGCCCAGGCCGCCGACGTGGCGCGCGTCGCGCAGCTTTCCGGGCGTCTGCGCGAGGTGCTGCGCGAGTGGGCCGACCTGCGCGCCGGCGCCGGCGACCATCGGGGTGCCTACGAGCTCAGCAGCCAGGCGCTCACGATCTCCTGACCCTCGGTCAAATTGTCGTTGACATTTCGGAGGCCGCCGTCGTAGGCTCCTCGGTGATCGGCCGGGTGGGCACAACGCCGGAGCAAGGACGGCGAAGCCCGACCGAATGGGACCGCGGGATCGGGGATCGGGCACGTCTCCGATCCCGTCCCGTGTCCGGGGCCGGGCGAGCCGCTACGATGACCACATGCCGCGCCGCCTGTTCCGCTTCACCGATCCCGAGCGCTTCGTTGCCGGCACCGTGGGCCCGCCGGGGGAGCGCACGTTCTACCTCCAGGCCCGGCAGGGCGACGCCGTGGTGAGCGTGGTAGTCGAGAAGCTCCAGGTCGCCGCCCTCGCGGCGCGCATGGCCGACGTCCTCGCCGCGGTCCACGGCGAGCCGCCCGCGGTGGCGCGAGCAACCGACGACCGCCCGCTCGACGAGCCGCTGGCCGAGGCCTTTCGGGTCGGGGTGATGGCACTCGCCTGGGACCCGGATGCCGCACGCCTCGTCATCGAGGCCCAGCCGATCAGCGAGGACGGGGAATACGTCGAAGCCGCCGACGACGATCCGGCGGCGCCGGACCTGTTGCGGGTCAGCCTGCCGGTCGAGCCGGCACGTGACTTCGTCCGTCGGGCGGCCGACCTCGTCGCGGCGGGGCGGCCGGCATGCCCCTTCTGTGGCGAGCCGCTGAATGAGCGGGGCCACATGTGCACCCGCAGCGACCCGCTCCTCAACTGAGCGTGGCCGACGACCCCCTGCGCGTCGACTGGCTTCCGCCGGCCCTGCTGGCCGATGCGCTCCCGGGAAAGCTCGGGCTGACGTTCCTTCCCGGCAAGCAGGGTGCGTCGATGCGCTATCCGGGCCGCATCTATCGCCGCGACCTGGACCAGGACCTCGCCGCGCTGCGCGAGGCGGGCGTGAGCCGCCTGCTGCTCCTCGTCGAGGACACCGAGCTGGCGCGCTGGGGCACGCCGGACCGGCCGCCCAGCGGCTGGGTACCGCCGGTCGTGCGCTTTCCGATGCCTGACGGCACGGCGCCGGCCGAGGTGACGATGATGGATGAGATCCTCGCGGCGGCGGATGCCGGCCGGCGCGACGGGCACGTGGCCGTCGCGTGCATGGGCGGGGTGGGGCGCACCGGGACGGTGGCGGCCTGCGCCCTGGTGCGGGCGGGGATGGATCCTGCAACCGCGATCGACGAGGTGCGGCGGGTGCGCCATCCGACCGCGGTCGAGACCGCCGAGCAGGAGGCCTTCGTGCGCGCGTACGCGCGCCATCGGTCAGTGATCTGAGGGCGGCGGGGTGGCGTCGCGGTCGAAGGCGACCATCAGCTCACGCAGCAGCGTGTTGAGCTGCTCCTTCTGTGCGTCGGTCAGCGCGGAGGCGATGAGCGCCTCCTTGCGAGCCTGGGTGCCGGTCGAGTCCTGCCACAGCTGCCAGCCGGCGTCGGTGAGCTCGATCTGAAGGGAGCGGCGGTCCTCGGGGTCGGGGAGCCGCCGAATGAGGCCGGCGCGCTCCATGCGATCGAGCCGATGGGTCATCGCCCCCGACGAGAGGCCCATGTCGGCCGCCAGCTGGCCAGGCGATCGCCGGTACGGGGGCCCCGAGCGGCGCAGGTTGCCGAGCACGTGCCATTCACCGCGCTTCAGCTCGAAGTCGGCCAGCGTCTCGTCCATGGCCCGGTTGAACCGGTGGGCGAGCTTGTGGATGCGCTCGACGATGCCCTCGGTGGCGACGTCGAGCTCGGGCAGCTCGCGGACCCAGATCTCGAGCATGCGGTCGATATGGTCCGCCTGGGCGGGTGGGCGGAGGCCGGTCATGCGTTCGATTCTGTCAGCCAAATCTCTTGACGTCAAGAGAACTCGGGCTCGAGTGGCGCGCGGCTGGGCGGTGGTAGCGTGCCGTCGTGGACCGCCGCACCCGTTCGTCGCTCATCTTCCTGGGGCTGGTCGTCGCGTTGGTCGCCGGCGTCCTGCTCATCCAGGCGGCGTCCACCGCTGACCACGGGCGGGAGTCCGCGCCGGGGAGCTCGGCGCGACCGGCCGTCCTGGACGATGCCGAGATCGCGACCGTGGTCGGGGTCAGCGACGGCGATACGATCCGCGTGCGGCTTGCCGGCGGCGCGGTGGAGCGCGTCCGCTACATCGGGATCGACGCCCCTGAGCTGAGCCATCCGGAGGATGGCATCGCCGCCGAATGCCACGGCGACGAGGCGACGCGCGCCAACGAGGGGTTGGTGGCCAGGCAGGAGGTGCTGCTGGAGCGCGACATCTCGGATCGCGACCGCAACGGGCGACTGCTGCGCCACGTATGGGTCGGCGGTGGTGGTGGCGGCTGGCTCCTCGTCAGCCGAGCGCTCGTCGCCGGCGGCCACGCCATCGCGCGCTCCTATCCGCCGGACACGCATTGGGACAGCGAGCTGGCCGCGGCCGAAGAGGTGGCGCGCAGGGCGGGAGCGGGTCAGTGGGGTGCGTGCTGAGTGGCCGTCATCGGCCCGTCGCACAATTGGCGTAGGGTGGAGCCATGACACGCGAGAAGATCGATCGCTCCGAGGCCGACTGGCGAGCGGAGCTCACCCCTGATCAGTACCACGTCCTGCGAGAGAAGGGCACCGAACGGCCGTTCACCGGCCGCTTGTGGGACGAGCACGCGGACGGCACGTATCGGTGCGCGGGCTGCGGCAACCCGCTGTTCGCATCCACGACCAAGTTCGAGTCGGGCAGTGGCTGGCCATCGTTCTACGCGCCCATCGCCGACGGGGCGGTAGCCACCGAGACCGATGGAGCCTTCTTCATGCGCCGCACCGAGGTGCTGTGCTCCGCGTGCGGCGGCCACCTGGGGCATGTCTTCGACGATGCCCCGGACCAGCCGACCGGGCTGCGCTATTGCATCAACTCGGCGGCGCTCGACCTCGAGCGCGAGGACGAGCCCTCGGAGGGCTAGCGGCCCCGCGGAGGGCTAGCGGCGCCCGCCGCCCGCCGCCAGCAGCGCCAGCAGCAGGCCGGCGCAACCCAGCCCCGTTGCGACCACCAGCGGCGTGAGCAGCCCGGCCGTCGCGATGGCGATCGCGCCGCCAACGAGGATCGTGGCCTGGATGCCTCCCGCGGTGAGCTCCGCATGGGGTCGGTCGCGCAGCAGGCCCCCGGTGGCGCTGAACGCGCTGACCGCCAGCACGCCGGACAGGCCGGCCACGAGGAGCGTAGCCACGGCGGCCGACTCGCCGAGGCTGGTGCCGAGCAGCTCGCCGGCGGTCGGAGCGCTCAGGGCAAGCGCAACGGCGGCGCACAGCGCCGCCACGCCCTCGAAGGCGAGCAGGACGATGAGCCAGCGACGGGCGGTGAGGCCGCGGCGAACGGGTCGGGGGGCGGAGAGGGCGGATACGGTCATGGAGCGGATGATGGACCGCGGACCGCGTCCGGGCCATGGAGCGAGCGGCCGCTCCGGGCTACGTCAAATGACGCAGGGCAGGTATGGGCACGAGGGAGTACGATCGTCCCGCCAGCGGCTGCCACGCGGGCGCCAACCCTGTCCGAGCCAGAGGTATCCATGCGCATTCCCACACGCGCCGCGCCGCTCAGCGCGCTGTTGCTGGTGACCGCCGTCCTCGCGCAGCCCGTCGCCGCCCGCGATCCCAGCTTCACCGTCCAGATCCTCGGCTCCAAGCCGCTCGAAGTCAGCGCCGGCCAGGTCGTCGCCTATCCGGTCCAGATCAGCGGCGACAACACCATGACCATCAATCACGTGACCGTCACCGCCTCGGCCCCCGGAGCGACGCCGCTGGGCGCGATCACCACCGTCGGCAGCTGCCCAACGCCCCAGCTCTGCGACCTCGGTCAGTTCACGTCGGCGGCGCAGGACGCGTTCGTGGTGTTCATGTACGTCGCACCCACCGACCCCGCGGTCACGTCGATCACCGCGGAGGTCGTGCTCAACTCCGGTGAAGGGATGAACGATTCGCCGGGCGCCGCCCACGGCGACGCGTTCGCCGACGAGGCCGAGACGATCATCCATCACGGTGACGCGTCGACGTTCTTCAGCCGCTTCGTGGTCGCGCGCAGCTTCGATCCCGGCGAGAACGGCCTCGCCCAGACGGATCAGGTGATCAGCAGCACCAACCGCCACGCCACCCGCGTCATCGTGCCCGACGAGGCGGCCAGCGCCTTCGGCGTGCCGGTGACGATCAGCGAGGCCCTCACCGCCGCCAACGGCGTCGGCTGTGCCGCCCCGTGCTTCGGCGAGGAATCGCGGATCAGCGTCGCGGATGGGGCCGCCTTCCTCGAAACACCGCTCACGGTCCAGGTGACGTTCGGAGCTCCCGAGCTGCCCAAGGGCATGACTGCCCGCAAGCTCCACGTCGTCCACGAGTTCGACGAGGGCGGGTTCGAGGCCGTTGACGGGAGCTGCGCCGATGTGCCTGCCCCGTGCCGGCTCTCGACGGTGACGCTCAGGGACAAGAGCATCGTGGTCACGATGCTGCTCGACCGGAACGGCAACATCAAGGGCTTCTGAGGGCAGCCAGCTCACTCGCCACGGCCTGGGCGAGAACGAGGTCGCCCTTGGCCTCGTAGCGGGCGAGGGCGGCGTCAAGCTGCGCCACGGCCTGGTCGACGTCGCCGCCGAGCGCGAGGAGGGTGCCGAGCCGCCAGTGCGCATCGGCCTGGAGCACGGGTGAATCGGTCTGCGATCGGATCTCGACCGCCTCGCGGGCCAAGCTGACCGCCCGGGCCAGGTCGCCGCGGGCGGCGAGCACCGCTGAGCGCGCACCGCGCCACAGCGCCTGGGCGTCCAGGTCGTCGGCGCCCATGATCGATTCGACGACCAGCGTCAGCTCCTCGCCGCGGTCCACGTCGCCGCGCTCGACCGCGACGCGGGCCAGCAGGCTGCCGATGCTGGCCAGCAGGAAGCGCTCGCCAATCCTGGAGAGCGCCTCGTAGTCGCGCGTGAGCTCGCGGTCGGCGGCCTCCAGGTCGCCGGCATGCAGCTCGACCCGCGCCGAGTCGATCGACGTCGCCACGGCCAGGACACCCGCATCGATCTCCTCGAGGAGGAGCCGCGCCCGCTGGTACTGCTGGCGCGCACTGTCGGTATCGCCACGCATCGCGTACAGCTGGGCCAGCGCCTCGCAGACGAGGGCCTCGGTACGGCGGTCGCCGGCGACATCGGCCAGCAGGCGCTCGCACTCGCCGATGGCCTCGGTGGCCGGAATCGGGTCGTAGATGACCGAGCCAACGAACGCGGCGGCCCCGCGGCGCTGCAGGCGCACGTCCCCGGCGAGCTCGGCGTGGCGCACGACGCGCTGAGCTGCGGCGGTGGCATCGGCGTAGCGGTTCGCGGTGCCATGGACGGCATACAGGACGCGCCATGCGAGTGCCTGGCCCGCCTGGTCGTCGGCGGCCGCGAAGACGGGAATGGCCTCCTCGGCGAGGGCGGTGGCGTCGGCGCTCCACGACGGGTGCTCACCCCCGAACAGCTGGACGAGGAGCCGCACCAGTCCGGCCCGCAGGCGCAGGCGGTCGAGCCCCAGGGCGGTGGCGCGACGCACTGCATCGGTCAGGAGCGCGTCAGCCTCGTCGAAGCGCCCGGCCTCCCACAGCGCTTCGCCCAGGTCGGGCGCGATCTCCAGCCGGCGTTCGTCGTTGGCCGGCAGCAGCTCGGACGCGCGCTGGAGGAGGTTGGCGGCGGCCGGCATGTCGCCACGGGACAGGGCACGGCGCCCGGCGCTGACGAGGCGCTGCGCGGCCCGCGTGGCAAGCAGCCGTCCATGGTCGTCGAGGGGGCCGAGATCCTCCAGGTAGCGGTATGCCTGCTCCAGGTGATAGCCGAGGATCTCCTCGAACTCGCCTGCCCGATCGCGCTCGGCATTGACGTGGTCGGCCCAGGCGACGAACGCCTCGTGATACGCGGCCCGGGCGCGCTTGAGCAGGCCGGCGTAGGCGGCGTCGCGGATGAGGATGTGGGCGAACCGGTAGCCGGGATCGTCGTTGGGCTCACCCGGCCTCACCCGGAGCAGCTGGCGACGGACGATGGCGGCGAGGTGTGCATCGGCGCCGGGACGCAGGCTCTCGGGCACCATGGAGATGACCGCGGGGGTGGCGAACTCGACGCCGATGACCGCGGCCGGCTCCAGCACCGCCCGCTCCGGTCGCGCGAGCCGGCTGAGGCGGGCGGCCAGCAGCGCCTGGATCGTGGGTGGGACGCTGAGCGTCGACAGGTCGGCGACCGTCACCCACCGGTCGCCCTCGCGCTGCAACGAGCCGGCGTCGACCAGCATCGCCAGCAGCTGTTCGATGAACAGGGCGTTGCCCTCGGAGGCCTGGGCGATGCGCTGGACGACCTCGGGTGCGACCTGCGTGTCCTCGCCGCCGAGCAGGTTGGCGACGACGCGCTCGACGTCCTCCGGGGCGAGCGGCTCGAGCAGGAGCAGCTCGGTCCGGTCGTCGTGACCCCACTCCACGTGCTCCTCGAGCATGTCGTGGCGCGCGGTGGCGAGGACGAACACCGGCGTGTCGGTGGCGCTGCCGATGAGGTCACCGATAAGCTCGAGGAACGTGTCCTCCGCCCAGTGGATGTCGTCGAACACGATGCAGAGCGGCCCCGAGCCGGCCAACACCTCGAAGAAGCGCCGCGCACCCCACACGAGCTCCGCCACCGCGAACGTCTCCATCGACAGGCCGATGGCGGCCGCCACGCGATCGGTGACCTGGCGATCGGCCACGATGGCCGCGAGCCGCGCTCGGGCAACCTCGGGCGTGTCGTCCTCCTCGATACCGGCGGCCTCGCGCACCGCCCCCGCCAGTGGCCAGAAGGTGATCCCCTCGCCGTAGGGCAGGCAACGACCCCGGATCACGGTCACGCCATCGGCGGCGATGGCACGCGTGAACTCGGCGACGAGCCGCGACTTGCCGACGCCCGCATCGGCGATGACCGTCATCAGGCGTGGCCGACGGTCGCTCACCACCGCGTCCAGCGCCGCCTCGAGCTGTGACATCTCCAGCTCGCGCCCGACGAGGGCGGTATCGATCCGGCGCTGGTAGCCCTCCAGGCCGGGCGTGGCAAGGAGGCGGTAGGCCGGGATGCGCTCCGACTTGCCCTTCAGCTCCAGGGGCTCGACGGCCTCGACCTCGATGGCGTCGCGAGTGAGGCGATAGGTCAGCTCGCCGATGAGGACCTCGTTGGCCGGTGCGGCCTGCTCGAGGCGGGCCGCGACGTTGACCGCGTCGCCGGTCACCAGGCGCTGCCCACCGGTCGGGTCGCCGGCCACCACCTCGCCGGTGTTGACCCCGGTTCGGTTGGTGAGGCGCACCCCGTAGCGCTCGTCGAGCTCCTCGTTGAGCGCTTCGAGGGCGGTCGTCATCTCGGAGGCCGCGCGCACGGCGCGCAATGCGTCGTCCTCGTGCAGCCGCGGCAGCCCGAAGACAGCCATGATCGCGTCGCCGATGAACTTCTCGATCGTCCCGCCGTGGCGCCGCAGGACGTGGGTCATGGCGTCGAAGTAGCGCGACATCACCTCGCGCAGGACCTCCGAGTCGAGGGCCTCCCCCAGGTTAGTCGAGCCCTTGAGGTCGCTGAAGACGATGGTCACCATGCGCCGCTCCTCGACGTCGGCGAGGGCGGAGGCGGGCGCCAGCGATGAGCCGCAGAAGCCGCACAGGCGGAAGCGAGCCGGGTTCTCCTCGCCGCAGCTCGGACAGATCTGGACGTCGAGGGGCTGGCTGGCCTCCTGCATGGCTCCTCCGTGGGCTCGGACGATGAGTATCCGACACGCGAGCGCTTCGCGGGCCGGTGCGCGGCGTCACCTCCGCGTCACACGCCCTTCGCACGGATGCTGTTCACTGTGCACCATGGATCGCAGCATGCGGCGGTACGCGCTGGCCGGCGTCGTGGCGGGAGGCGTCGGCCTGGGTCTCAGCGAGCTGGTGGCGGGCATCGTCGCCGGTGCGCCGTCGTTGGTCACCGCGGTCGGGGCGCTGGTGATCGATCTCCAGCCGCCGGGAGCCAAGCAGTTCGTGGTCGATCTCTTCGGCGAGGCGGACAAGCTCGCTCTCAACCTCGTCATCACCGCCGTGGCGCTCGGCGGATCCGCGCTCCTGGGCCTCCTTGCGCGACGCGACTGGCGCCCGGCGGCCGGCGGGTTCGTCGTCGCCGCGGCAGCTGCCGCAGTGGTCAGCGTTCGCGACCCGCTGGTCGACCCGGTCCTGGCGGCGCTGGCAGCCGCACTGGCCGGCGGCGGCGCCGCATGGGCCCTGTGGCGCCTGGTCGGGGCCGATGCAACGTCGCCAGCAGCCGAGATGCCGGCCTGGGATCGCCGCCAGTTCCTGGGCAGTGCGATCGGCCTCGGTGCCCTCGCCGTGGCGGGCGGCGGCGTCGGCCGGTATCTGCTCGAGCGGCGCCCCGAGCCGTCCGGGGTCGTGCCGACCGAGCTGCCTGCGCCGGCGGTCCCGGTTGCGGCTCCGCCGGCGGAGACGATCGCGGTCGACGGCCTCTCGCCGCTCATCGTGCCGACCCGGGACTTCTACCGCATCGACACCAAGCTCCTCGTGCCACGCCTGGACGCCGGGACGTGGTCGCTCACGATCGACGGCATGGTCGAGCGGCCGCTGACGCTCACCTACGAGGAGCTGCTGGCGATGCCGCTCACCGAGCGCTACGTCACCATCGCCTGCGTGTCCAACGAGGTCGGCGGACGCCTGGTGGGGAACGCCAAGTGGACGGGGGTGCCGTTGCGCGACCTGCTCGACCGTGTCGGGGTTCGCCCCGGCGCGTCGCAGGTCGTCGGTCGCTCGTTCGACGGCTGGACGGCCGGCTTCCCGACGCTGTGGCTGGAGGGCGAGGGAGCGGGGGCGCTGGTGGCGGTGGGGATGAACGGGCGACCGCTCAACGCCGACCACGGGTTCCCGGCCCGGCTGATCGTGCCGGGCCTGTTCGGCTACGTGTCAGCCACCAAGTGGCTCACCAACATCGAGCTCACCACGCTCGACTTCGACGGCTACTGGGTGCCCCTTGGCTGGGCAAAGAACGGCCCGATCCTGCTCCAGTCCCGGATCGACGTTCCCCGTGGATCGGTCCGGGCGGGCGACGTGGCGGTGGCCGGCGTCGCGTGGGCGCCGACGCGCGGCATCGGTGCGGTCGAGGTTCAGGTCGACGACGGTGCCTGGGAGCCGGCGGGCCTGGGGCCGGCGATCAGCGACGAAACCTGGGTGCAATGGATCTATCGCTGGTCGGCTGCGCCGGGGGAGCACGTGCTGCGCGTGCGGGCCACGGATCGCGACGGGATGCTGCAGGAGGCACGCGTCACGCCGCCGGCGCCGGACGGGGCGCGGGGCTACCACGAGGTGCGGGTCAGCGCCAGCTAGCGCGGGCTCCCGGCGCCGGTGACGACTGGTTCCACCGTGGCACCGCCCACCAGCACCGTCAGCGCCGCGGCGCCGAAGTCGAGCGCGGCCGCCCGATCGCCGGTCACCGCGTCGCCCGTGGGTGGTACGACGGTCATCGATTGCACCGCGGCCGCAGTGGTGCCGGCGAGCATGCGCGTCGCCGGCGACTCGGCCGGATCACCGGCGAACGCGTACCAGTAGTCCATCCGCCCGTCGAAGTAGGCGGACCGATGGAGCCACAGCTCCCCGGTCCCGCCGGCCGGATCGGCGATCCGCGACAGCGCACCGGCCTCGAAGGCCGGCTCGGTGGCGAACGCCTCGCCGTACGAGGTCGTCGGGTTACCGAGCAGGCTGTTGAGCAGGTGCGCAGCTCCCTCGTAGAAGTCGGTGGCGAAGAAGGCACTGGCTCCCATGCGGGCCAGCGGGGTGGCGCTGTAGGCCCGGACGCGTGCGGCGGCCTCGTCGGCGGTGGCGGGCTCCATCCACGGCTCGGGGGCACCCGCGGCGTAGCAGGCGTTGGAGTAGATCATCACCCAGCCCGGTGCCGGGCGGGCATGCTCGGCGATCCATGCCTCGCCGAAGTACTTCAGGGAGCTGTCCTTCCACGAATCGCTGTGATCGCCGCGGCGTCCCGGTCCATTGAGGCCCCACCCATTCGTCGTGGCCGGATTCGGCGTCGCACTGTACGGGTTGGGGCTGCCGACGCCGTGGCCGAAGTAGACGACCGCGTTGGCGCCCTCCACGGCAGCGATGACGTTGCTGGCGTGGGCGTAGGGCGAGTAGGCGCGCGCCACGACCGCGCCGTGTGACTCCGCCACCCTGGCGGCGGCCTCGGCCAGCTGGATGTAGATGGGGGTCAGCTCCGGACCCACCGGACCCACGATGATCGCCACCCGCGGTGCCTGGCCGGCGCCGCGCGCAACAGCGGGTTGGACGGCGAGGCCGACGGCCAGGGCGAGGGCGACGAGGATCACCGCCGGGCGTTGCACGAACACGCTCCACACAAGGACACGCGGGTGCTGAGGGGAGGCGAGGGGCACGCCCTCCCGCGTGAGGGCGACAGGATGCCAGACCACGGTCCGCCGCGGCAATCGTGCGGCGCCGCCGTGGTGTCTCCCGGCACCACCTTTCGTCCCACCGCCGATACGACCGAAGGTCCCGGATGACTCCCGTTCCGCCGTCGTGGGCCTCAGTCGGGGACGAGGAGCGGGATGAGCGCCTCGGCAATGACCTCGGCCCAGGCGGCGTAGACCTGGGGCCCCGGGTGGAACCGATCTGGCGACAGAGCCGTGGCAGGGTCGATCCGCCCCTGCAGGCGCGGCAGCACGTCGCGGGCGAGATCGGCGTAGGCCGCTCCGGCGCGCTCGGCCTCGTGGCGCTGGATGCGCCGCAGCGGGGCGCCGTAGGCGTCGGCAAACGCGATCAGTGGCTCGAGGTCGGGGAGCGCGCCACGCAGGCGGGGAATGCCGGCCACGGTGATGGCGGCCTCGGGTGCCTCGTCGCGAATCGCGTCGAGGGCCGATCGCAGCTCACGGCGGAACCTGGAGGGACGGGTACGGCCGGTGGCGTCGTTGGCACCGATCACGACCACCACGGCGTCGGCGCGGCGCAGTGGAGCGTCCGCCTCCGTCTGGCCCGGTCGGCGCGGCTGCCGGGCGCGCGCGACCTGGTCGGCGGCGAGGTCCGCGACCCGCGCACCGGCCCAGCCGTAGCCCAGAACCTCCACCGGAACGTGCCGCGCGTCGGCGATGAGCTGGGCAACCCGATAGGGAAGCGAGGCTTCCGCGGTCTCGACGCCGACGCCGGCGGTGGTCGAATCGCCGAAGACCACCATGCGCAGCCGCGGAGCATCGCTGTGGCCGGTGGCCGGAGTCACCACGTGGCTGATCCAGAAGCCGGGATGGCCGGGGAGCAGGCGCACGCGCCGGAGGCGCAGCAGCTGGACCGCGAGCACCACGCCCAGCGCCGCCAGCGCGCCGGTGATGACGCGCGAGACCCACCGGATCGTTCGCCGCATGTCGTGGTCAGCATAGCGGCGCCGAATGCCGGTGCCGGGGGATTGACATGCCGCGCAGAATCGGTCGCGCATGAGCGCCGCCATCGTCATCGTCAACCCGGTGGCCGGGTCGGGGCGTGCGCGGCGCGCCGCCACCGCCCTGCACGCGGCGGTGTCCGCGGCGGGGGGTGAGATGGTGGAGAGCTCCGCGCCCGGCGACGTCGCACGCATCGCTGCCGAGGCGGCACGGAGCGGCGTGTCGCGCGTCGTCGCGGTGGGCGGCGAGGGAACCGTCCAGGAGGTGGCCAACGGCCTGCGCGGCCTCCCGTCCCCACCGGCGGTGGGCATCGTACCGGGCGGCAATGGCAACGACCTCGCCCGTGCGCTTGGCCTGCCGCGCGATCCGCTGGCCGCGCTGGCGGTGGCGCTCCACGCCGGCACGCGGGCCGTCGACCTCGGCCTCGTCCGCTCCGCGGCCGGCGAGCGCCGCTTCGTGGTTGCCGGCGGGACCGGCTTCGATGCCGGTGTGGCGATACGCATGGCCGGTCACCGCGCCTGGTGGCAGCGCGGCCGGCCGGGCTACCTGCTGACGACGCTCGACGAGCTGGGGCGGCAGCGGAACGCCGTCATCGGGCTCACCGTCGACGGCGAGGCGGTCGCGCTCCCCGGCCCGATCCTGTTCGCCGCCTTCGCCAACGGACCGTTCTACGGGGGCGGGATGCAGATCTGTCCCACCGCGCGGCTCGACGACGGGGCGCTCGACCTGTGCGTGGTCGGCGACCTGTCGCGGCTGGCGGCGCTGCGCGAGCTGCCCGGGCTGTACCGCGGCGCGCACGTCGACCATCCCGCGGTCTCGTTCCATCGGTTCCGCAGCCTGCGCATCGAGGGTGTCGGCACCCCGGTGCACCTCGACGGCGAACCCTTCGGCTCGTTGCCCATCGAGATCGAGGTCGAGCCAGCCGCCATGCGGGTGGCTGTCGCGTCCGGATCGGGTACGGTGGCGCCATGACGACGGCGGAGCCGCGGGTCGGAGCACGGGTGATGGGGGCGCAAGGCACGCGCATCGGTCGCGTGGACGCGGTCTTCGCCGACTACCTCCTCGTGCGCACGCGGGGCCTGCTGCCGGTCGACCTCTACCTGCCGCGCAGCGAGGTGCGGGTGCGGGAGGACGGTGCGCTCGCGATCGAGGCCGATGCCGCCACCGCCTATGAGCGCTGGCACCGGCCGCTTCGTCGCGCCCCGCACGACTGAGGCGCCGCGCTCGATCGCGCATCGGTCTTGCAGTACCCTTGGGCGCGATGGAGCAGACCGATACGATCCAGCCCCTGAACGCACGGCCGCGGTACACGCCGGGTGACGCCGACGCGTTCTACGCGCACGTCGGGTCCGGCGGGAAGGTCGAGGCCGACGACTGGATGACCGACGAGTACCGTGCCGCGGTGCTCAAGTTCGTCGAGATGCACGCCAACAGCGAGTTGATGGGGGTGCTGCCCGAGCGTGACTGGCTGCTGCGGGCGCCGACCCTGAAGCGGAAGCTGGCCCTCACCAGCAAGATCCAGGACGAGGTCGGCCACGCGCAGCTCCTGTACCGGGTCGCCGAGGATCTCGGCAAGCCGCGCGACGCGATGCTCGCCGACCTCCTGGCCGGCAAGACGAAGTTCCACAACGTCTTCCACTACCCGACCCGTTCATGGGGCGACGTAGGGATCATCGCCTGGCTCGTCGATGCCGCCGCGATCGTGTCGCAGCAGGCCCTGCGCGACTGCTCCTATGCGCCGTACGGCCGCACGATGAAGAAGATCTGCTGGGAGGAATCGGTCCACATCAT
>JAICQM010000194.1 GCA_025937875.1 Chloroflexota bacterium | reverse complement strand
GCCAGCGCGATGCGCATCATCCAGCCGCCACTGAACTCGTCGACCGGCCGCTCCATGTCGGCCTGCGCGAAGCCGAGGCCGGCGAGGATACGCCGCGCCTCGGCGTCGAGGCTGTAGCCGCCCAGGGTCTCGAACCGATGCTGCAGCCGGCCGTACTCCTCCATCAGCTCGTTCAGCTCGGCCTCCTCGGTGGCGTCGCTGAGCTCCTGTTCGATATGCGCCATGCGGCGACCGATGCCGGACAGCTCGCCCGCGCCGGCGAGCACCTCGGCCAGGACGGAGCGGCCGCGTGACTGGGCCACTTCCTGGCGCAGGTAGCCGATGACGGTGTCGCGGGCGCGGGTGATCGTTCCGGCGTCCACGTCCTGCTCGCCGGTGATGAGCTCGAGCAGCGTCGTCTTGCCGGTGCCGTTGGCGCCGACGATCGCGATGCGCCGGCCCGCGCTGATCTGCAGGTCGACGTCGCTGAACAGGTGCTGGGCGGCGTGGCTCTTCGCCACGCCGGCGATCGTGATGAGGCTCATGGGGAGCCTCGATGGTAGCCGGTTGGACCGATGAACCTCCGTGCGCGGTCAGGGGCTACCGTCTACCGATGTCGACCGATCGTGGCACCAGCGAGG
Organism: Chloroflexota bacterium; assembly: GCA_025937875.1. GTDB lineage: Bacteria > Chloroflexota > Limnocylindria > QHBO01 > QHBO01 > JAICQM01. The sequence goes on along the minus strand of JAICQM010000194.1, from coordinate 2,804 downwards.
ACGGCCCGCGCCGCAACCGGGTCACGCCGCTGGGGGACGTCGTCGCGATCCCGCTGCGCGGCGCCTGGACCGGCAATCGCGGCTGCCTCCACCGGGGAACCGATGTCGTCCGCTTCCACGGGGGCTCGCTGTGGATCACCTGCGCCCTGCGGTTCAAGGACTGGCGGCTGCCGCAGTGGGCGCCGGGTCGCTTCACCGTCCTGTTCTTTCACGACGAGGCGGTGGCGCTCGCCGCCGGCCACCGCCCGTGCGCCCTGTGCCGGCGCGCCGACTACAACGCCTATCGGGACGCGTTGGTGGTGCGTGACGGTGGCGGGACGCGGCCCTCGGCGGCGGAGATGGACCGCCGGCTCCACGGTGAGCGCATCATGCGCGGCACACACCGCCGGCGGCTGCACCCGATGCCGTGGCGCGACCTGCCCGACGGTGCCTTCGTGCTGCTCGACGATGCGCCGGCACTGGTGCTCGGCGACGCGCTCGTGCCGTGGACGGTGACCGGCTATTGCGCCCCTGCGCCGCGGCCGCGCGGTGGGAGGGCCGCGGTCATCACTCCGCCCGCCAGCATCGGGGCGCTCCGTGGCGGGTATCGGCCCCAGATCGACCCCGGTGCGCTGACGCGGATATTCCCCACGTCATCACCTGACGGATGAGCGGGCGGAAGAGGCGCCTCCTCCGTCGTCTGACATCCCCGGGGACTCACCGGTCGGAGGAGGTCGTCGCCGGCCGACCCGTGATTCCGTGGAGAATCACGCCACCGGCTGGATCTAGTCGCCGCTGATGAGACGCGCCCCGGCGGTGTCGAAGCGGACGCGGGTTGCCATCCCGCGCACGCCGGTGCCATTCCAGCCCTTTTCGACCGCGTGCGCGGCGGCGGGACCGTCGCAGATCGCGAGGACCGACGGCCCCGCGCCGGAGAGGCACGCCCCGGCCGCGCCGCGCTCGTAGGCGGTCTCGATCAGCCCCGCCACCCCCGCCAGGTGCGGCAGGCGGTGGGGCTGGTGGAGCAGGTCGATCATGGCGGGGCGCAGCAGCGGTGCATCGGTGGTCATGATCGCCGTGGCCAGCAGGGCGGCGCGGCCGGCCTGAAGCGCGGCATCGGCATGCGGGATGTGGCCGGGCAGCACGGCGCGCATCTGCGCCGTCTGGCTCTCGACGGCCGGGATGAACAGGACCGGGATCCACGACTCGGGGACGGCGAAGCGGCGCAGCGTGACAGGCGTCTCGCCGCCGCCGACGGCCAGCGTGAAGCCGCCGTACAGGGCGGCAGCGACGTTGTCGGGATGGCCCTCGACGCGGATCGCGGCATCCAGGAGCTCGTCCGCTTCGGGCGAGCGCCGGCCGACGGCCGATCCGAGCAGCAGGCCGGCGACGATGGCCGCTGCGCTGCTGCCCAGGCCACGAGCGGCGGGGATCATGCTGCTGACCTCGATCCGCCACGCGATCCCGCCCGCGCCACCGGCGCCGAGGGCGATGCGCAGCCCCTCGCGGAAGCCACGGATGACGAGGTTCTCGTCGGCGTCGGCGTCATCGGGTGGCACGCCCTCGCCCCGTGCGGTGAGGACGATCCCGCTCTCGTCGCCGGCGAACAGTTCGGCGCGCAGCTTGAGGCTGAGGGCCACCGCGAAGGCGTCGAAGCCGCTGCCGAGGTTGGCGCTGCTGGCGGGCACGTCGACGGTCGCGATGGGGCGGGGCATCGGCCCGAGTATAGGCGGCGGTCAGGTTCCGCCCGGGCGTCGCATCGGGCGCCGGAAGACGGCCAGCGGACCGCGCAGCAGCGGCCGTGGCGGCTCATCGCGCCTCATCGCCGGCTGCGGCGCGGCCTTGGGTTCGGCGGCGGCCTCGGTCGGCGGGTTGGGCGTGGGGCGTGGCGCGGTCTTCATGGGACCAGTGTCGTCCCCGCCGGCGGCTGCCACGAGGGGCAATCGACCCGACGCGCGCTACGTCATCCGCCCAGCGCGGCGACCTCCGGATGACGGAAGCAGCTCACCACGTGGTCGTTGACCAGCCCGGCCGATTGCATGAACGCGTAGCAGATGGTCGGTCCCACGAAGCTGAAGCCGGCGCGTCGCAGCTCCCCAGAGAGCTCGCGCGAGACCGATGTCTCCGCCGGCACATCGTCCATCGAACGCCACGCGTTCTGCACCGGTGCCCGGTCGACGAACTCCCACAGCCACGCGTCGAAGACGCCGGCGGCGTTATCGGTCAGGGCAAGGTAGGCTCGCGCGTTGCCGATGAAGGCGTCGACCTTGGCCCGGTTGCGGATGATCCCGGCGTCGGCCAGGAGGCGGGAGCGGTCCGCATCGGTATAGGCGGCCATGCGCGCCGGGTCGAAGCCATCGAAGGCCGCCCGGTATGTCTCGCGGCGGCGGAGGATGGTCAGCCAGGAGAGGCCGGCCTGCGCGCCCTCCAGGCAGAGGAGCTCGAACAGGGCGCGGTCATCGTGGGTGGGGACGCCCCACTCGGTGTCGTGGTAGGCGCGGTACTCGGGATGTTGAATACCCGTCCACGCGCAGCGGACGAGGTCAGTCGGCAATGACCGAGGTGTCGCAGCTGCCCGGGTCGCCGGAGTCGTAGCCGGTGCTGAACCACTCCTGCCGCTGCTCGGACGAGCCGTGGGTCCAGGTATGTGGCGTGACCTGGCCCTGGGTGCGCTCCTGGATGCGGTCATCGCCGACCGCCGCCGCCGCGTCGAGGGCCTGCGCGATGTCGTCGCGGGTCAGGGGCTGGATGAAGCCGGTCTCCTCCGCGTTCTTGGCCCACACGCCCGCGAAGCAGTCCGCCATCAGCTCGATCTGGACCTGGGT
>JAICQM010000041.1 GCA_025937875.1 Chloroflexota bacterium | reverse complement strand
TCGACGTTCACCGAGAGGCCCAGGCTCTGCAGCTCTTTCACCAGCACCTTGAACGATTCGGGGACGCCCGGTTCGAGCACATCCTCGCCCTTGACGATCGCCTCGTAGGTCTGTCCGCGACCCATGACGTCGTCGCTCTTGACGGTGAGGATCTCCAGGAGGATGTTCGCCGCGACATAGGCCTAGAGCGCCCACACCTCCATCTCGCCGAAGCGCTGACCGCCGAACTGCGCCTTGCCACCCAGCGGCTGCTGGGTGATGAGGCTGTACGGGCCGGTGCTGCGGGCGTGGATCTTGTCCTCCACCAGGTGGTGGAGCTTGAGCATGTAGATGTAGCCGACGGTGACGCGCTGGTCGAAGGGCTCGCCGGTTCGCCCGTCATAGAGCTCCGACTTGCCGTCCTCGGCCAGTCCGGCACGCTTGAGCGCACCGCGGATGTGCTCCTCGGACGCGCCGTCGAAGACCGGCGTGGCGGCCTTCAGGCCCAGGACCTTCATGGCCCAACCGAGGTGCGTCTCCAGGACCTGGCCGATGTTCATCCGGCTCGGCACGCCGAGCGGGTTCAGCACGATGTCGATCGGTGTGCCGTCCGGCATGAACGGCATGTCCTCGACCGGCAGGATCTTGGCGATCACGCCCTTGTTGCCGTGGCGGCCGGCCATCTTGTCGCCGACGGCGATCTTGCGCTTCTGGGCCACGCTGACGCGGACCAGGCGGTTCACGCCGGGGAGCAGCTCGTCGCCGTTCTCACGGCTGAACTGCCGAACGTCGACCACGATCCCCCGCTCGCCGTGCGGCAGCCGGAGCGAGGAATCCTTCACCTCGCGAGCCTTCTCGCCGAAGATGGCGCGCAGCAGGCGCTCCTCGGCAGTCAGCTCGGTCTCGCCCTTGGGCGTGATCTTGCCGACCAGGATGTCGCCGGGTGTGACCTCGGCGCCCTCGTAGATGATCCCGTCCTCGTCGAGGTTGCGCAGGCTCTCCTCGCCCACGTTCGGGATGTCGCGGGTGATCTCCTCGGGGCCGAGCTTCGTGTCGCGGGCCTCGATCTCGTGCTTCTCGATGTGGATGCTGGTGAACAGGTCGTCCTTGACGAGTCGCTCGCTGATGACGATCGCGTCCTCGTAGTTGCCACCCTCCCAGGGAAGGAAGGCGACCAGGATGTTCTGGCCCAGCGCCAGCTCACCGGCCTCGGTGCTGCTCGAGTCGGCGAGGACCTGCTGCGCCGCCACCCGGTCGCCGACGTCGACGATCGGGCGCTGGTTGATGCACGTGCCCTGGTTCGAGCGGAGGAACTTCTTGAGCTTGTACGTGTCGCGGACGTCGCCCTCGTCGCGCTCGACCTGGATGTGGTCGGCGGTGACGCTGACCACGGTGCCGGCGGCCTCGGCCACCACCACCTGCTGCGAGTCGAACGCGGCGCGGAACTCGACGCCGGTCCCGACCACCGGGGACTCCGGCGAGAGGAGCGGCACCGACTGCCGCATCATGTTCGAGCCCATCAGGGCGCGGTTGGCGTCGTCGTGCTCGAGGAACGGGATGAGCGAGGTCGCGACAGAGACGATCTGCTTGGGGCTGACGTCCATGTAGTCGACCGTGTCCGGATGCTCCTCGAGGAACTTGTCGCGGTAGCGGACCAGCACCCGCTCCTCGCTGAAGTGGTTGCCCTCGTCGAGCGCGGCGTTGGCCTGCGCGACGTGGAACTTCTCCTCCTCCGAGGCATCGAGGTACTCGATCTGGTCGGTGACGACCGGGTTGATCCGGACCGTCGCCAGCTTGTGCTCCTTGATCGTCGCCCACAGCTTGTCGTCGATGACCGCACCGGCCTTGGCGATCACCTTGCCGCCCTCGCTGGCGGCGAGGTCCTCGGCCAGGGTCTGGCCCAGCGCATCGGCCTGGCGGTCCTTGTGGGACACGAAACGGCGAACCTTGCGGTACGGCGTCTCGATGAAGCCATAGCTGTTGATGCGACCGTAGGTCGCCAGCGAGCCGATGAGGCCGATGTTCGGGCCTTCCGGCGTCTCGATCGGGCACATCCGGCCGTAGTGGCTGGGGTGCACGTCACGTACGTCGAAGCCGGCGCGCTCGCGCGACAGGCCACCCGGGCCCAGCGCGGAGAGGCGCCGCTTGTTGGTCAGCTCGGCCAGCGGATTGGTCTGGTCCATGAACTGGGAGAGCTGGCTGCCGCCGAAGAACTCCTTCATGGCCGCCACCACCGGCCGGATGTTGATGAGCGCGTTCGGCGTCGCCTGCTCGGCATCGGTGATCGTCATTCGCTCCTTGACGACGCGCTCCATGCGAAGCAGGCCGATGCGGAACTGGTTCTGGATCAGCTCGCCGTTGGCGCGGATGCGCCGGTTGCCGAGGTGGTCGATGTCATCGGCCTCGCCGCGCCCGTTGTTGAGCTCGATGAGCTTGCCGATGATGGCCACGATGTCGTGCTTGCTGATGACCCGGCTCTCGCGCGGGTGCTCGCCGCCCTCGGCGGGCAGCTCGATCTTCAGCTTGCGGGCCACGTCGCCGAGCGCCTTGTTCAGCTTGTAGCGGCCGACGCGACCGAGGTCGTAGCGGCGGAAGTTGAAGAACAGGCTGGTGACCAGCGCGCGGGCGTTGTCGACCGTCGGCGGATCGCCGGGACGCAGCTTCTTGTAGACCTCGATCAGCGCCTCGTCCTGCGTCTGGGCCGGATCCTTGTCCAGCGTCAGCGCGATGAACGGGTGCTCGGGGTTGTCGTCGACGCTCTTGAAGAGCGCCTCGATCTCGGCGTTGTCGGTGAACCCGACGGCGCGCAGCAGCGTGGTGACCGGGATCTTGCGCTTCCGGTCGACCTTGACGCTGAGCAGGTCCTTGTTGCTCGTCTCGAACTCGAGCCAGGCGCCCCGGTTCGGGATCACCTTGGCCGCGAACAGCGGCCGCCCCGAGGCGGGATCCTCGGCCGACGTGTAGTACACGCCCGGCGAGCGGACGAGCTGGCTGACCACGACGCGCTCGGCGCCGTTGATGATGAACGTCCCCTGCTCCGTCATCCACGGGAAGTCGCCCATGAAGACGGTCTGGTGCTTGACCTCCTCGGTCTCCTTGATGACGAGGTCGACCTCGACCTTGAGCGGCTTGGCGAAGGTCAGGTCACGGGTACGGCACTCCTCCTCGCTGAACTTCGAATCCTCGAAGTAGTAGTCGCGGAAGTGGAGCTCGAGGTTCTTGCCGGTGAAATCGGTGATGGGGGTAATCTCGTCGAGCAGCTCACGAAGGCCGGTCTCGACGAACCAGTGGAACGAGTCGGTCTGAGTCTGGATCAGGTTCGGGAGGGGAAGGACCTCCGGAATGTGCGAGAAGTTCTCACGGCGCGGGACCAGCTCAAATCGGCTGGCCGGCTCGGCCAAAGCCATTCAGGACTCCTTGAAAAGGGCATAGTGGGGCGCGGACACGCGAAAGAGGAGTATAGCACCGTGAGGCACTTCGTCAACTGAAGCGCCCTTGACGGTAGTGGCTCATTTGAGCCTCCGGTCTGATTGCCTCTCACGCATCCCCCGGCTGTCCTTCGGGGACTCGCCAAGGAACCGTCCCGCAGGAATTAGTTCCCGATCTTGGATGACCCAGCTGTTCAAAGCGAAACGCGAACGGTACCTGTGCAGCGTCCCCTAAGCATTGGGCAAAGTTCGAGGCGTACCAGCCGTGCCCAGGACGCGATGGACCCCGCGCGCTCGGTATCCTTGCCAAGCTGAACGACGCCGACAAGCATCGCCTGCTGCTCCCCGCCGCCATGGCGTCGGCGACCAGACGCGGCAAATTCACCGTCAGTGGACTGGACAGCATCGCTGTCAAGGGGCGGGACTGGGTAGCCTTTGAGGACGGCGCAGAACTGTACCGGATGACCCTCGTTCCCCACGCTGGCAGCAACGTGGACGTGAAGGCCGAGGTTCCCTTCACGGTACTGTTCGCCGATCCCGATTCGGAGATCGCCGTCACCATCGCGGATCTGTGGCGACTCGTGATTGGGGTCTCCAACGTTGTGGAGTCCTTCGCGGAGGACTTCGCCCCCGGTCACGACTCATCCCCGGAGGATTGACAGGAGCAAACTGCCCCCTTACCCCATGTACGGCAAATTGAGCCACTACCGCCCTTGACCGCCCCGCCATCCTTCCGTGGGGTTGCAGGCCAGGCGCGCACCGGACCAACTCGGACCGGTCTCGCCGCATGATTCGTGCTAGCGCACGCGCCGCGCCCAACGGAACGCCCTCGTCACATCTGACAACAGCTCCGGCCGTTCCAGTCCCTAGCCCCGCTTCAGGTCTTCGGCGGGCCGAATGCTTCGGCGCTGGATGCTGAAGGCGTACCGACGCCGGACGATCCGCATCACGACGAGTGCCAAGAGCGCGACGGGGATGAGCAGCCAGTACAGGTGCTCGCTGATCCATCGGCCAATCCAGCGCAGCCAGCATTCGAGGCTCTCGCACTCGGCGACGGTGAACGAGAGACGCGCCGCGGCCCCGGCGCCGACCTGCGCGCCGGACCCTGCAGTCGCGATCCGGGGACCGATGAGTGCGGTGTAGTCGCCTGCCGCAGCGTCCGGGGGTACCTCGAGCGACGTCGTGACCGGACGGGATTGGCCACCGGCCAGCGTGAAGGTGGCAGGGCTGAAGGTGAACCAGGCAGCTGGGGGCTGCTGCGCCTGCTGCTCGTCGACGTAGCTGACCACGATGGTGTAGCTCGTGGGATCCGTGCCCGGGTTGCGAGCGCCGAACGTCGGCAGCCGGTACTCCCCGCCCGGTGCCAGCTGTTCGGTGACCTCAATGCGCGTCACGTCGATCGACACGCCGGTCGTGGCGATGGCGGGGCCGGCCAGCGCGGCCAACCCCGCCGCTGCAAGAAGGGTCAGGCAGATCCGGCGCACGGCCCTATTCCGTGGCCAGGAAGTGGAATTGCATGGACATGACGTCCCCCGTCCCGGAACTGCCTGGGCAGGCCGTGAATATCAGCGCATCGTACGTGTCCACTGCACCGGCGGACTGCGCAACCAACGTGCGGTTGGTTTCGATGACGCTTAGGAAGGTCGTGGGAGATATCCGGACGCCCAGGCCGTAGTCGTCAATGCCCATCGCGGGATCTCCACAATCGGTGAAGTCCACGAGGTTCCACGCCGCATTGGCGCTCGACGCGTCGGTCCCGCGGACCATGACGGTTTGATCGATCAGCCCGCAGTTCGTCAGCTCAACCTGTGGCGTCCCGGAGCCGAAGGCGCCCAGGGGCAGCGTCCCGAAATCGACTGCTGTCGTGTTCAGCTCGAGACAGGCAGCGGACGGCGCCACGTCAACGTGAGCTGCCACAGTCCCGGGTTCCGCGAGCGAGGTCTCGTAGGAAATGATGACGAGCGGCGTGCCGGTGGGATCCACGGACACTGAGGCGGAGGTCGCGCTGCCGGTGTAGCTCGAGCCGCCGCCCCCGCCGCCTCCCGTGCTGAACGAGCCCGACGCGTCGCCGGCACCACCCCCTCCGCCACCGTATCTGCCGCCACCGCCACCGCCGCCGGGAAGGAAGTCGTTCGCGCCGTCACCTCCGGTGCCGAGGCCGCCGTCGAGGCCAGCGGACGCCGAGCTCCCCAGGACAACACCCCCGGACCCTCCGGCGGAAGCCGAGCCTGCCGAGCCGCCGCCCGCACCACCAGCCGGCTGTCCGGCGTCGCCACCCGGTGCACTGCCCGCAGTCGAAGCTGCGGCACCGCCGCCGCCGGCAGCGATGATCAGCCGGGATTCGAGGGTCCCTGAGACGGTGCGCGAGACAGTCCGTATGTCGGATGCCCCACCTCCACCGGCGGCATATCCCAGGCTACCTGACCCGCCGCCCGCGCCCCCGCCGTTGAAGCCCCCCGGGACCTGCAGCTCGCTCCCATTCGGACCATTGCCTCCGACCTGGATGAATACCTGGGTCGAGGGCGTAACGGCCATGTCGCCTTCGACTCTCGCTCCCATGCCGCCGGACGCCGTCCCGCCAAAGGAGCCGCCGCGACCGCCGATCAGCACGACGTGAACGGTGTTGACACCAACCGGTACGAGGAACGTCTGCTCGGCGCCGGTGAAACTGAATGTCTGGGTTACCGGATCGGCGGCCATTGCGGCCGGCGCCGGCATGACAGCCAGGGCGAGCCCCAGGGCCACGAGGAGTGCGGCGGATCGGTCGATTGTTCGCCCCATCGGTGCACTCCTCACTCGGTGGCCAGGTAGTTGATCTGGAAGGTCAGGATCTCGCCGTCGCCCGAGCTCCCCGGGCATGGGGTGTAGATGTGGGCCGTGTGGGTGGTCGCAGCCCCGCCTGCCAGGCTCTGCACCGTCTTGCTGGTGGAGCCCAGCGACACGGGTCCCGTCAGATCGGCCGACTGCAAATTGAGGCGGTAGTTGTCGATTCCCAGCGTGTCGGCACACGTAGCCGGCGAGTCCACCAGGGTCCAGCTCGCGGTGGGGCCGACGGCGTCGGTTGCGCTGGCGAGCAGGGTGCTGGTCGTGGTCGCACAGTTGGTCAGCGTCACGTCCGGCGTGGCAGGCTGATCCTCGGCGCCGAAGCCCAGCGTCCCGAAGCTGATCGATGTCGCCGACAGCTCCAGGCAGGCCGCCGCGGCCGCCAGCGTCACGTCGGCACTCACGGTGCCGCCGCTCGACCCGCCGCCATCGATGGCGTGCGACCCGAGCCCGGAGAAATCGGTATTGGAGAATGGGTCCCACTCCGCGGCGGGGTCGAACGCATTCGACGGGTCACTGTCCCCAGCCGTGATCGACGGCATGCGGCGCAGCACACTGTCGGTCGTGTTCAGCGGTGGGGTGCCCCAGCCGGTGATGCCGGGGTCGACCGCGGACTGACCGATCGCATCAACGATCGCCCCAGCAGTGCGCCGCAGCACGATCATGTCGTTGCCGTTGTGGTTGAGCGTCGCGGTCTGCAGGTCGGCAACCGCCAGTACCCCGGCGACTGACGATGGATGGGCGACCACGAAGACGTCGCCGGCCGCGATCGTCCCACTCAGCGCGATGGGCGTGGGGGTCGTCGATCCGTTGACGTACACCTCGACGACATAGTCCGCAAGGTTGATCGGCAGGCCGGTCGGGTTGTAGATCTCGACCGCCTTGGCGAAGGTCGCGGTGGGACCCTCGGCGTATTCGGAGAAGAAGAGCTCCGTCCCGGCTGCCCTGGCGACGTTCGGGCCGCCAACGAGCACGCTGACTGCCAGCAATCCGGCGAGGAACGTTGGGGCCACGCGCTGGATGTGCCTCATTGATTCACCGTCCTCCGTTCTCTTGGTCTGGTCGCCTCGACCGTTTCGGACTCGACCACGCGGGCAAATGACATGGCGGCCCGCTGCCCCGCCTCGTGCACCGTGTCGATGACGTCGGCAGTGAAGACGTGGAAGACCGCGTCGTCACCCGGCACGAACAGGGCACGCACGTACTCGATGGCGCGTCCCTCGCGCCGCAGCTCAGCGGCTGCCGTTGCCGCGCGGTGACCGATGGCCTCCACGTCGCTCCGCGCGATGTCGGGCGCGTAGCATTCGGCGAGGAAGGTTCGAACACGATCGGCCGCCGGCATGGGAGCACCGTACGAACGCGGCAGCCGCTGGCGCATCGGGTGATTCCCTACGTTTGCAGGGGTATCGGTCAGGGCTGGAGCCCGGGCCGACCTTCCGCGCAGCGCCCTCCGATCGACCATGCGCACCGTAGGCCCCCCGTTGCGCGGCGCATCCGGAGATTCCCTACGCTTGCAGCAGCTCGCGCATGCGCGATCCCAGCTCGGCGCGTGACCCAATGCCGAGCTTGCGATAGGCCCGTGCCAGGTTGGCCTCGACCGTCTTGGGACTGATGAACAGGGCTGCCGCGACCTCGCGATTGGTCAATCCGGTCGCCGCCAGCTCGGCGCAACGCCGCTCGCCCTCCGTCAATGCCTCTCGCGCCGACCGACGCAACCCGATGCGATCCAGCTCGCCCCGTGCCCGATGCGCCCAGATCCGGGCGCCCATGGTCTCGAACGATTCCGCGGCGGCGGTCAGCGACTCCTTGGATCGCCGGCGCAGCCGCGCGCGTCGTTCGAGCACGCCCTTGACCAGCAGCGTACGCGCCCATTCGAAGGCCATCGAGAGATCGTCGTGCCACCGTACCGCCTGCTCGCCTGCGGCCAGGGCGAGCTCCAGGTCGCCGGCCGCGGCATGCAGGAGGGCTCGACAGCGTGATCCGGTGGCGAGGCTCCAGCGGTGCCCGGTCCGCCGGCCGTGGTCCTCCAGGTAGGTCGTCAGCTCCTCCGCACGTTTCAGGTTGCCGGTCGCGACCGCGGCCTCCACCGCATTGGCGTGAATACGGTGGATGCCTGGCTCCCGGAGACCGGCAGCCTCTGTCATCTCCAGCGCGCGAGCGTAATGGTCGACGGCCGCCTGATCGTGGCCGAGCGACAACTCGAGCAATCCCAACGCCACCAGCAGGTGGATGGGCATCCCCTGGCGCCGATACATCTCGTCGACGGCGTATACAGCATGGGCATCGCCCAGATGCGCATCCACGATGGCGCGGATGGCATACGCATAGCCGAGGATGTTCTGGCGTTGCTGGTCATGCAGTGCGCAGGCACGAAGTGCATGCTCGCGCGCCAGGTGGAGGTTGCCAGCCAGGCACTCGGTCAACGCAAGGTGCTGAATCCTGGTGAGGGCCGCCTTCTCCTTTCCGACTTCCATGTCCTTCACGACGGCGGCTTCGAGGCGGCGTCGTGCCTCGTCCACCTCGTCGGCGTACTTCACCCACTGCCCGAAGGCGTCTGATGCACGCTCCAGCCGGCGCTGTCCCGGCGGGACGCGTTCCTCGAGCTCCAGCGCACGCCGCATCTCCTCGCGATCGAAGCCATGCCCGAGGAGCAGTCGATTGCGCACTCTCACGGCGCGAACCGTTGACGTCACCAGCGGGTCGGCAGCCTCGCCGAGCGTCTCGAGCAGTGCGATCGCAGCCTCGGCGTGCTCCAGGGCTCGCGGCAGGTCGTGATCGGTATAGCCGGCGAGGTTGGCGTGCACACGCGCGCGCACCTCCGGCGGGAGGGCACCGGAGAGGAGGTGCTCGCCAAGCCGATCGAGCTCCGGGCCGAACCCGTTCGTCCAGTACTCGACCTCAAGGATGAGCTCCAGGGCCGGGCCGTGGACGCTTGGTGGCCAGCCACGCCACGGATTCACGCCATCGAGGAGCTGGCGGGCACGAATGTTCTCCCCCAGGTATGCGAGCGACTCGGCAAGGTCGTAGATCCGTTCTGCCCGGGTGTCTCCGTCGGCGTCGCCGATCGCCAGCGAGAGCTCAAGCAGCTCCATCGCCGCGGTCGGATCTCCCCGGCGGGCCGCTTCGCGCGCGGTGGCATGCACGACCTGGGCGACTGCCTCGTCGTGACCGGTGACCGCGAGGGCAAGGTGCCGGGCGCGCTCCTCTGCATCGGTGACGACGCTTGCCAGCAGGCCATGGAGTCGTCTGCGACGGGACGCTGGCACGGCGGCGTACAGGGCGGAGCCGAAGAGCGGGTGGCGAAAGCGGAGCACGCCTGCCTCCTCCGCGGCAATTCCGCGCACCCGCGCGAGCTCAAGGTCGTCGTCGATGGGGCGGCCCACGGCGGTGCGGACCCGCTCGAGATGTGGCTCCGCCAGAGCGGCGGCGATCAGCAGGACCTCTCGCGTGCGCGCCGGCAGTCGCAGCATGCGCCTGCGCACGAGGCTCTCGACGTCGGCCGGGATGGGCAGCGGCTGTCCGGCCGGCAACGGGCCAGCATCGGCCAGAATGCGGCCGATCTCCAGTGCGAAGAGCGGATTGCCGCCCGACGCCTGGTAGATGCGCATGAGCATCGGCCTCGCCAGCGACGTCCCAAGCTGCTGCTTGATGACGTGGTGGATGGATCCCATGCTCAATGGGCCGATCGTTTCGCGGCTGAACGCCCCCGGCCCGACGAGCTCCTCGAGCCTCAACGCAGCGGGCTCTGCGGTGCGCCGTGTGGCCAGCAGCCCAACCCGTTCCGATGACAGGCGTCGGAGCACGTAGCCCAGGACGGCAGCCGACGACCTGTCGAGCCATTGGACGTCGTCGATCGCGATCAGGATCGGCTGCTGCTGCGACAACCCCACGATGATCGTCCGCACGGCGGCAGCCAGGGCCCGGTCGCCAACGGGTTCACCGTGGGGATCGGCGCGAAGGAGCGCCACGTCCAGCGCCCGCCGTTGCGGGACTGCCAGCGCCTCGAACGCCGCCGCGGGCACTGTTTCCATGAGGTCGGCGATGGCCGAGAGCGCCATCTTCGCCTCGGCCTGCGCCGCGCGACAGGCGAGGACCAGCACACCATCCGCTCGCGCGCTGCTGACGGCCGCGTCGAAGACGGCGGTCTTGCCGATCCCCGGCGCACCTTCGAGCAGGAGGACGCAGAAGTGATCGCGGGACGTGGCGATGACGTCCCCGGCCCGCTCGAGCTCGGCGTGGCGGCCGACGGGGATGGACACGCCGGCAGTCTAGTGTCCCCGGACGGGGCCGCCTAGCCGCGCTTGCGGCTGCCGGCGGGAAGGATCCGCTTGCGCAGGCGCATCGCGGACGGCGTGACCTCGACCAGCTCGTCGGCCGCGATGAACTCGATCGACGACTCGAGGGTCAGCCGCCGTGGCGGGGTGAGGCGCAGCGAGTCGTCGTGGGCGTGCGTCCGCATGTTGGTGAGCTGCTTCGACTTCGTCACGTTGACGTTCATGTCGCCCCCGCGCGCGCTCTCGCCGACGATCATCCCCTCGTAGACCTCGACGCCGGCGCCGATGAACAGCTCCCCACGCTCTTCGAGACCGATGAGCCCGTAGGCGTTCGAGGTGCCTGCCCGGTCGGCGACCAGCACGCCGGTGGTGCGGTGAGTGACCTCGCCGGCCCAGGGCCCATACCCCTCGCCGATCTGGTGCATGAGCGCGGTGCCGCGGGTATCGGTCATCAGCTGGCCGCGGTAGCCGATGAGGCCGCGGACCGGGATGATGAACTCCATGCGGACACGGCCGTCGACATCGGTCGTCATCTGCTCCAGGCGCCCCTTGCGTCCGGCCAGCGCGGTCTGGACTGCGCCGATGTGGTCTGGCGGGATGTCGATCGTGACCCGCTCGTACGGCTCCCGCGTCTCGCCGCCCTCCTCATGGAGGATCACCTCCGGGCGCGAGATGGTCAGCTCGTAGCCCTCGCGACGCATCTGCTCGATGAGCACCGCCAGCTGGAGCTCGCCGCGCCCGCGGACCGCGAACGTGTCGGCCGATTCGGTCGCGTTGACCTCGATCGACACGTTGCCGAGCACCTCGCGCTCCAGGCGCGCCTTGATCTGGCGGCTGGTCACGTACGAACCGTCGCGACCGGCGAGCGGCGAGGTGTTGACGCCGAACGTCATGCGCAGCGTGGGCGCGTCGACGTCCAGCCGGGGCAGCGGCCGCGGGTCGGCGGGGTCGGTGATGGTGTCGCCGATGGTGATCTCCGGCAGCCCGGCCACCGACACGATGTCGCCCGGCCCGGCTTCGGGCACGTCGACGCGGTCGATCCCATGCGCGGTCTGCAGGCTGGTGACCGTGCCCGACAGGCTCACCGTGCGCCCGGGCTCGATGGACCCATCCGCCGCCTCGGCCTCGTCGCGCACCACCGCCACCCGTTGACCGATGCGGATGGTGCCGTTCCGTACGCGCCCCACGGCCATCCGCCCCACGTAGTCGTTGGCGGCCAGGCTGGTGACGAGGAGTTGGAGCGGGTGGCCGGCCTCGTACGCCGGCGGCGGCGTGACGGCAACGAGCAGGTCGAGCAGCGGGCGCAGGTCGGTCCCCGGCTCGGCCAGGTCGCGCGTGGCGGTGCCCGCCTTGGCATTGGTGTAGACGACCGGGAACTCGATCTGCTGCTCGTCGGCGCCGAGGTCGATGAACAGCTCGTACACGGCATCGAGCACCTCGGCCGGGCGCGCGTCGGAGCGATCGATCTTGTTGAGCGCGACCACCACCGGCAGCCGGCGCTCCATCGCCTTGCCCAGCACGTAGCGCGTCTGCGGCAGCGGCCCCTCGCTGGCGTCGACCAGCAGGAGCACGGCATCGACCATGAGCAGGCCACGCTCGACCTCGCCGCCGAAATCGGCGTGGCCCGGCGTGTCGACGATATTCAGGCGCACGCCCTCGTGGTCGACCGTGGTCTGCTTGGCGAGGATGGTGATTCCCTTTTCGCGTTCCAGGTCACCCGAGTCGAGGACACGGTCGACGACCGCCTCGTTGGCACGGAACGTCCCGGTCTGGCGGAGCAGGCCGTCGACGAGGGTGGTCTTGCCGTGGTCGACGTGGGCGATGATCGCCACGTTGCGCAGGTCGGCGCGCACGGCGGTCGGGGACGTGGTGGTGGTCATGGCTTCCATCGAGTTCGGCCGCAGGCGGGCATGGCGTGGCGCAGGGTGCGCCGTGCGGGACGCCCCGAGGATACACCCAACCCGGTCAGGAGAGGCGGATGCGCGCAGATGACGGCCCCACGGCAACGAGGCGATTCCCTACTGGTGGTAGTTCCGCCACAGCCATTCGCGCTCTGTCAGGCCCGAAGCCTTGATTGCGGCCGCAGTGGGGCGTCCGAAGTACCGAAAGTGCCAGTCCTCGGCGCCATAGCAATGCTTGCTGGTCAGTCCCGCCGGATAGCTCTGGATGAAGCCAAACCTGTGTGCATTGGTGCGCATCCAGGCGTTCAATCCTGACGTTGCATACACGTTGACGTCGATCGTCGTGCCAAGCTGATGACCCGAGTGTCCCGCTCGATTGGAGTACAGCAATGCCTGGTTGTAGCCCTTGCTGCTCGCATAGTTCTCAAACCACTGCGCCTGCGTCTCGAAGCTGCGATAGGCGCTGTTGATGATGAGGCTGCCATGCCCGGCAGCGGCCGCTGCCTGGCTCATGGCACGCAGGTCGGCGATCACGATGTTTCGCACGTACACGGTGCCGTAGGTGCCGTAGCGAATGCCGGCGTTCCCCGCTGGGACGAGGTCAGGGGCGCGGTAGCCGGCCGGGATCATGTACGTCCAGTCGAGCAAGGTTCGCCAGTGATCGCCGTACGCCTGGTAGCGGGTCGGGACGTCAGCCACCACGCAGGCGGGAAGTGGCTTGATGCCGCCGGCGGCGCCGCGGAGAGCGGTGACGACGCCGTCCGACACAACCGAGGGACCGCCGACGACCACGATACGGGTCGGCGCCAACCGGCCGACGGCAGTCGCAATGCTGGTCGGCAGCGACGTTGGATGGACGAGCAGCAACGGCGCACCCGTGGCGCCCGCAGCGGGAACGGCAGCCAGTGCATCCGGGAAATTGGTGCCGGCGGCAACGTATGAGGTCGCGGTACCGGCGGGGAAGGCGCCACTCAACGCGGCTGACGTGCCATATCGATCTGCTCCGCTGCTGCGGACCACGTTGATCGAGTAACTCCGCAACGCGACGAGCACTGCATCACTGACGACGCCGGGACCGCCAGCAACCACGATCGTTGCCGGGCGCAGCCTGGCCAGTTCAAGCCCCGTCGCCGGCGGACTGGAGCTGGTGCCGACCAGCAGGACCGGACCACCCGAGCGTGCAGCGGCCGCGCCTGCCGAGAGCGCATCAGGAAAGTTGACCCCGGTGGCTACGTGGACCGTTGCCACGCCCGGAGCGAAATACCGTGCGCTGACCGCGGCGGCCGTGGCATAGCGATCTGCGCCGAAGACGCGCTCCACGGGCGCATGCGCACGCAGCGCAGCCACGACGGTGTCCCGGACTGCGCCGGGGCCGCCGAGGACGACGATTCGGCCGGGTTGCAGGCGCGCCAGCTCGGTGGCCGTGGCCCCTGGAACATAGTCCGCGGCAGTCAATAACAGCGGACCCCGAAGCATGGCGGCGGCCGGGCCACCGGCCAGGGCATCAGGAAAGTTAGAGCCCACTGCGATGAACGCAGCCGAGACTCCGGGGCCGAACGTACCAGCGCTGATGGCGGCAGCCGTGGCGTACCGATCGCTCCCGCTCTGGCGCAGGACCGTCACGTCGGTGGCCCCGGCCGGCGATGAATGCAGCGCGGGGTATCCAAGAACCGCGACCGTGGCGAACAGGACCGCCAGGAACGTACGCAGCGCACGGAGCATGAAGGCCTCCTTGAAGCTGAGGTCCGATTCCGCGCGGGCTATGCGTGTCGTGCCATCCCTGGGAACCACTGGAGCCGTCGTCTCCCATCGCCTGTGTGTTCTGCCACGGCATTGATGCCGCTGTGGCGGGGATCAGGGTGACCGGTGCGCCGGCAGCGGACCATGGTTCTTTCGGACGATGCGAGCCGTAAGCCGCTTCAAGGGACACCTCGCCGCCAATCGGCGTGGCCGGGAGTGTCGACGATGTTGAGGGCGGTCGACGTACTACGCGGACTAGGAGGTGCGGACGCGCGCCCTGAGGTCGGCCACCGGGTCGCTCTCGGTGGCGGTGCCGATCTCGAGCTCGATCCGGCCGCGCCAGGCGGCGATGCTGCGCCGCAGCCGCCGTAGCTCGTCGGCCCGGATGTCGTTGACGAGGACCACGTCGGGCAGGATCGACCACTCGCCGAGGGCCCGCATGGCGAGCTCGACCCGGGTCAGCGGCAGCATCACTTCGATCCCCCGGTCCGTGCCGTCCGCGGCGATCGTGACGCCCAGCTCCCCCAGCCGATCGTAGGCGCGGCGCGCGCGCAGGGCGACGTCGTCGGCGGGGTTGGAGCCGTCGAGACGCCAGACGAGGGTCACCCGCTCCCCGACCGTCCCGAGCGAACCGACAGGCCGCCACTGGCCGGGGTCCAGGCCCCAGGCGGCGAGGTACTGCTTGGATTCATCGGCGGCGGCCACGGGTACCGGGCGCCGCCACGGGCGTCGCGGCATCGTG
>JAICQM010000014.1 GCA_025937875.1 Chloroflexota bacterium | reverse complement strand
GGAGACGGAGGGCAAGTCGCCGTTCGAGATCGCGGCGTTCTACACCGATGCCTGGCTGACCGATGAGGCGGCCATCAACATCCTGCCGGTGCACGTGTACCCGAAGGCGACCGACCACATCGGCCAGATGATCGCGATGACGCAGACCCTGCTCGACGCCGGGCTCGCCTACGAGACCGGCGGCAACGTGTACTTCGACGTCAGCGAGTTCCCCGGCTACGGGAAGCTGTCGGGCCAGCGGATCGATCAGATCCGGACAGGGCACCGGGTGGAGGCGGAGGCGGACAAGCACGACCAGGCGGACTTCGCGCTGTGGAAGCACGCCGGGGAGCATCGGCTCATGCGCTGGGACTCGCCGTGGGGTCCGGGCTTCCCGGGCTGGCACATCGAGTGCTCGGCCATGAGCCTGGAGCACCTTGGCGAACACGTCGACATCCACACCGGCGGCATCGACAACAAGTTTCCGCATCACGAGGACGAGATCGCGCAGTCGGAGGGCGCGCTGGGCCACCCGGTGGTGAAGGTCTGGATGCACGGCGAGTTCCTGACCCTCAACGAGGCCAAGATGGCCAAGTCGACCGGGAACATCATCCGCGTCACCGAGCTGCCCGAAAAGGGGTTCGAGCCGCTGGCGTTCCGCTACCTGGCGCTCCAGGCGCACTACCGATCCAAGCTCGACTTCACCGAGGACGCCATGCGGGCCGCCACGGCGGGCCTGGCGCGACTCCGCCGGGCGGCGTCCGCCGCATCCGAGACCGATGCAGCCGCGGTCGACCTGGCGGCTGCGCCCATGGCGACCTACCGGCAGCGCTTCGCGGACGCGATCGCCGACGATCTGGCGACGCCGCGCGCGGTGGCGGTGGCCCACGAGGTCGCAGCCGCGTCGGACCTGGACCCGGCCCAGAAGCGAGCGCTGCTGGTCGATTTCGACCGTGTCATGGGCGTCGACGTCGCCACCTCGTCGACGGGCGAGCCGGTTGCCTTGCCGGCTGGCGCAGCCGAGCTGCTGGAGCGTCGGGCCGCGGCCCGAGCGGCCCGCGACTTCGCCGCGTCAGATGCACTGCGGGACGAGCTCGCGGCACTGGGGGTCGAGGTCCGCGATACACCCAGCGGCCAGGAGGCCACGGCCACGCGCTGATGGCGGGCGGCTATACTCCGCCTTCCATTGGAGGGAGTGCACCGTTGCGCCCAGATCCGAGCCCGCCCGCGCCGTGAATCCTGCTGACCTTGCCGTCGGAGTGCTGGTCGGCGCCGGCGCGGTGACGGTGGTGCTGGTCCTGGAGCTCGCAGTGGCCGCCGTCGTGCAGCGCCGGGAGCGACGCGCCGCCCCACCCCCTCTGTCTCCCGGTCGGCGCGGCGACCAGGCGAAGAAGGCCCGCTGAATGACGTTCCGCGAGCATCTGGCACTCCTGCGTGCCGGATCGTGGCTCATCGTCCCGTCGATCGTCATCGCCGTCATCGTGGCCATCGTCATCAGCGGGACGCTGCCGCGCCGCTGGGAAGCACGCGCGACCCTGTACGTGGGGCAGGCGCTCACCGCCTCCAGCTTCGACTACAGCAGTCTCCTCGCTTCCCAGCTGCTGACGCCGACGTATGCGCGCCTGGTGACGACGAGCGAGGTGCTCGAGGCCGTCGCTGACGACCTCGGCCTCGACGTGGAGCCCGAGGATCTCGCCCAGCGCGTCCTGACCGAGGTGCCACCGGGCGGCACGCTGATCGCCATCGTTGCCGGCGCCGACACGCCGGGCGATGCAGCCCGACTCGCGAACGCACTGGGACGCGAGCTGGTGAGCAGGGCGCTGGCAGGCGACGGAGACCAGGCGGAGATCGAGGCGACCGCCGAGCGGCTCGCCGGCGAGATAGACGCCACCCGGGGGACGCTCCTGGACCTATTGGCCGACGGGACCCTGTCGACATCAGAGCGCGCGACCGTCGAACAACTCCAGCTGCGGCTCACCGCTCTCGAGCAGACCCGCGCCTCGATCACCGACGAGCTTGCCAGCCGCTCGCCGAATGCGGTCACCATCGTTGACCCCGCGCAACCGCCGCTCTTTCCCGCCGGGCCCAGTCGCTTCCTCATCACAGGCGTGGCGGCGGCGTCAGCGGCAGCCATCTCGGTGGCATTGGTCTACCTGATCGCCGGCTTGCGCCGACCCCGGCCACCGACGGGATGAGGTCGCCGACCACGCCATGACCGCGACCCCGGTCGCGACCGTCGGCAGGATCCCGTCACTCGACGGCCTGCGAGCCGTGTCGATCACGGCAGTCGTGCTGGGGCATCTGGGCGGCACCCAGGGCTTCCCGGCCGCGCTGACCGCCATCATCAGCAACGACTACGTCGACCTCGCCGGCATCGGCGTCCGGGTCTTCTTCGTCATCTCTGGCTTTCTCATCACCCGCCTGCTGGTGCAGGAGGTCGAACGGCACGGGCGAGTCTCGCTTCGACGGTTCTACCTGCGTCGGGTCATGCGCATCTTTCCCGCCTACTACGCCTTCATCGCGGGGTTGTGCGCGCTGGCCGCGGCCGGGCTCGTGCAGCTGACCGGATCGGACCTCCTGCACGCGCTGACGTACACCGTCAACTACGACGGAGGACGGAGCTGGAGCGTGGGCCACCTGTGGTCACTCGCGGTCGAGGAGCAGTTCTACCTGCTGTGGCCCGTGGCGCTCGTCGCGGTCGGTGTGCGACGAGCCCCGGCGGTCGCCCTGGCCGTGCTCGTGCTCGTGCCGGTCATTCGCACCGTCGAGTACCTGTTCCTGCGCAACGACGTGATCGGCAACAGCTTCCAGACGACAGCTGACGCGCTGGCCGTCGGCTGCCTGTTCGCGCTTGGTGAGCACACGCTTCTTCGACGCCCGCAGGTCACCGCCATCGTCGACCGCGGCTGGGTCATCGTCGGGATGCTCATCGCCGGCGTGGGGCTGAGCGTCCTTTCGATCACTGCCATGGCGGCAGGCCTCTCCCTGACCCAGTTCGCCATCGGATTCGGGGTCCTGCACCTCGTGCGACACCCACGCAGCCCGTTCGGGCGCCTGCTGAACTGGCGGCCGATCGCCTTCGTCGGGGTACTCAGCTATTCGATCTACCTGTGGCAGCAGGTCTTTCTCAACCGGTCATCGAGTGCCGAGTTCAACGCCTTCCCGCTCAACATCGTCCTCGCCCTGTCCGTCGCGGTCGCGTCCTATTTCCTCGTCGAGCGCCCCGTCCTGCGACTGCGTCCGGCCGTCGAGGCGCGGCTCTTCGGCACGCAGCCAGCCCACCCGACGGCCGGGGCGCCGGGGTCGGGCCGGAGCTCAGCCGGCGTGCCGCCGGTGGCGGCGGGCGAGGCCGGCGAGGAGCTGGCGCGGGGCGAGCTGCGCCAGCCAGAGGGCGGCGGCCCGGCGTGAGGGCGCATCGCGGAACGCGGCCGTCGCCGCCCAGCGCGCGTAGCGCCGATCGCCGGCCAGGAGTGCCCACTTCGCGGCCTCGGCGGCGAGCTCACCATGATGCCGGCGGCAGTGCAGCCGCATCTCGACTCCGAACTCGTCGAGCACCCTCCGGTACGCCCACATCCGGCCAGCGGCCGCCCGGGCGTCGTAGGCGGGGATCGACACCCGATCGCCACCCGACCGATCGTAGTGACGGACGACGTCCGGAATGAGCATCGCCGGCGCCTCGCGCATGAGACGCCACCACAGCCAGCTCTCACCGCCGACCGCCCGCTCGTCAAAGCGGCGCTCCGCGAGGAGGTCGACCCGCGCCAGCTGCCAGAACTCGCCGGCGAACCGGCCGCAGATCGCATCGGCCAGCTCGATCGTACCCGCGGCGTCCGGAGCGACGCCGGTGGCAGCGCCGGACAACGGGTCGCTGCACCATCCGAACACCTGCGACGGTCGGTCCGAGGCGGTGTCGAATGCCGTGACGAGCGCCCGGATCGCTCCGGGCAGCAGGACGTCGTCGCTGTCAAGGATGCCCGCATATCGCGCCGCAGCCGGAAGGTGCTCCAGGCCGCTGTTCTTGGCCGCGCTCGGACCACGGTTGATCTCGTGCCGCACGAGCGTGATACGGCGGTCGCCGGCGAATCGCTGCAGCGCCGCGGGAGTGGTATCGGTCGATCCGTCGTCCACCACCACGACGTGCACGGGATGGTCCTGCTCAAGCGCGCTCGTGATCGCCGCACCGACGCGCGCGGCACGGTTGAAGGTTGGAATGACCACGGCGGCGAGCGGGAGCGGCATCGCCCGGAGCATACCGGGTACGGGCTGCGACGCTGGGTAACATGGCCCGGTGATCCGACGCGTAATGCCCCAGCTGGCGGCGCGCAACCCCGCGGCCGCCGTCGCGAGTGCCGCTGCGGTGGGCCTGCTGCTCGGGCTGGCCGTTGCATGGATCTGGGTCGCCATAGCTCCCCCGGTCTACACCTCGGAGGCGCAGGTCCGACTGGTTGTCGACGCGCCCGCCGGGCGGGCGCAGGACGCCGTGCGCTCCGCGATGAGCCAGGGTGCCGTCCTGGCCGACCTGGCCGTGAGCCCAGTCGAGCTGGCCAACGTAGGTCGCCGACTGGAGCCCCCAATGGCGGCCGCGGACCTCGAGGAGCACGTTGCGGCGAGGAAGCAGCCGAACCTGTTGCTGATCACCGTCTCCGGGCGCGCCGACACGCCGGCGCGGGCAGCCGAGATCGCCGAAGCGGCGATGGCCAACCTGATCGCGCGTGGCCCGGCCGAGGTCAACGCCACCGGCATCCGGCTCGTTGCCGTCGAGCATGCTCCGCTCCCCCGACAGGCCACGTTCTCCTATCTCCCGCGTCACCTCATCATCGGTGGAATCGCGGGCTTGACCGTCGCCCTGGCACTCGCCCTGCACGTCGTCGCCCGCCGCCGGGGAGCGCAAGACGTGTCCGCCACGCGGCGGCCGATTCAATGGGTCCGCCTGACTGTTGGGGTCGTTGCCGGCGCGGCCATCGTCGCCGCCGCCGCCCTCGAGGTGCCCGCGGCGGTCTACCTCGCACTGGTGGCGGCGGCGGCGGCCATCGCCGTCCTTGCGCCGGCTGCCGGGTTCGCGATGCTCGGGATCACGATCCCGCTGCCAGACGCAGCCGCTCTGTCGCCTCTTGGACTGCCGCCCGTCCTCATCGCCGCGACCGGGTTCGGGATGCTCATCAGTGCCATGGCTCGCGGGCACTGGTCGCGACCGAGCCCCATGATCGTCCTCGGTCTGGGATACCTGGGTATCTCGGCAGTCGCGGGCTTTCCCAACCTCAACGGGTTCGATGGCGATCAAACGGTCGATGCCATCGCACGCCTCATCCAGGTCGGCAGCGGCCTGCTTCTGGTCGCGGTCAGCTGGATCTACGCCAGCGGCCACGACCCACGGGCGCACCTTGCCGTGGCCGTCGTTGCTGCGGCCTTCGCCTCCTCCCTTGGCGTCGTGCAGTACATGGCCGTCGACGTGAGCGGCCTCCCCCTCCAGGGCCTCATCTTCCACCCCGACGACGCGACGACGATTACCCGCGCCACCGGACCCTTCGTCAACCCCAACTACTTCGGCTTCTTCTCCGGGCTCGGCCTGGTGCTCGCCATGGGCGTCGCGCTGGGCGTTCCCCGGGCCCGGCCAATGATGATCCTGGCGGCCGTCGTGCTGATCGCTGGCTTGTTTGTCAGCCTCTCGCGTGGCGCGATGCTGGCCACGGCGGCGGGAGTCGTGGCGCTCATCTGGACGCGGCATCGCGGCGCCGGCACGACGGTCGCGATCGTCGCCGCGGTCCTCGTGGCCACGTTCTCGTCGAGCCTGCTCGTCCTCCGCAGCGGAACACCGGACTTCACCGCGCCGTACGACGTCGCGACGCAATCGAGTGACCTCGGACGCTTCGCTGCGATGCTCAGCGCGCTGCCGGTGTGGCTCAACGATCCAGTGTTCGGCGTCGGGTTCGGGCAGTTCGGCCACGAGTCAGCCTGGTTCGTGGGCAGCTCCCTCGCCACGAGCTCGCACAACGAGTTCCTGAGCATCCTCGCGGAACAGGGCATCATCGGTACCGCGCTCCTCGCAACGCTCGCCGTGGGGCTGGCGCGCCGCGTCCTTCGGGCTGACGAGCGGCTCCGTGCCGGGGCGGTTGCGGTCCTCGTCGCATTCGCGGTGGGGTGGATCACGTTGGAGCCGCTCGCCTCCCTGCAGACGTCGGGCCTCGTGTGGCTGGCGGTGGGGGCCGCCGCCGGCGCGACCTGGCCCGCGCCAGAGACGCTCCCACAGCCAGCCGCGGAGACGCCCACGGACCCCCCGCCTGCGGCGGAGCCTCGTCCGCGGCGCGGACGGCGGCGGCGGGCAGCGAATGCGGGGGCCTAGTCCGCGATCGGTCTCCCCGCTGGCGTCCATCGCGGGGGCCGTCGGCGTTCTTGTCGGCGGTACTGCCATCGCCCAGCTGCTCGGGATCGCACGTGAGCTGTTCGTCGCCAGCCAGGTCGGGCTGTCTCCGGAGCTGGACGCGCTGCTAATCGCCCTCGCCCTTCCGCTCACGTTGGCTGGAGCGTTGAGCAGCGGCACCGGAACCGCGCTCGTCCCCGCGTACGCCACGACGCTCGAGGAGCGGGGACCGCGCGCTGCGCGCCGCCTCGTCGGGACCGTGCTGGTGTGGGTCTGCCTGGCGGGTGTGATCCTGACCATCGCTCTCATCGCCTTCGCCGATGCGATCGTGGCGGTCACGGGGCTCGGCCTTGAACCGGTCAACCAGCGTCAGGCAGCCGGCTACCTGCGCCTCATGGCACCGGCAGCGCTGCTCGGCGCCGCTCAGGGCATCCTCGTGGCTCAAAGCCAGGCCGAAGAACGGTTCGCCTCGATCGCTGCCTCAACGTTCGCGCACCCACTGGTGACGCTCGTCGTCACGGTCGGCCTGTGGCCGGCCGTCGGCCTCGATGCCCTCGCGATCGGCTACCTGGCCGGGCCGGCGGTGGGCCTCCTCGTCCTGCTTGCGGCCAGCCTGCACGCCTCGACGCTTCCGATACCCGTGCTCGCGCCGCGCGGCGTTGGTGTGCGCGCCCTGACCCGCCACGCCACACCCCTGACGCTCAGCGCCGGCATCCTCCAGCTCAACGTCGTCGCCGACCGGGCCATCGCTTCGGTCATCGGTCCGGGCGCGGTGAGCGCACTGCGCTACGGTGAGTCCCTGGTTCGGACCCCGATCGGGGCCATCGCACCCGCATGGGGCGCCGCCATCTATCCCGCCCTCGTGCGCGCCTCGCATGATCCGACCGATCGCGGCGGACTCGGCCGCTCCACCGGCCTGGCGATCCGCTTCGCACTGGTGGCGTTCGTGCCGCTCGTCGCTCTCGTAGCGGGTCTCGCACCGCTCGGCGTTGAATTCGCGTACGGACGCGGCGCATTCGATGCCAGCGACGCCCAGCTGACGAGCACCGTCGTCGCGGGATTCGCGCCACTGCTCCTGGTCCTCATGGTGTCGCCGATCCTCACCAGCGCTCACAACGCCCTGCGGAGGGGCGGAGTGCTGTTGGTGACCGGTGCCGCGAACGTCGTGCTCAACCTCCTCCTCAACCTTGCGCTCGGCTCGGTCCTCGGAGCGGCCGGGATCGCGCTCTCGTCGTCGATCACCTCCTCCCTGCTCGTCGTCTTCCTGGCTGCTCGACTGCACGAACTGGGCAGCAGCGGAGCCGCGCGGGCGCTCTGGGTCACGCTCGCACGGTCGGTGGCCGCGATGGCACTGCCGGCGGTGGCCGTCACCGTCATCGGCTGGTCCGGCGTCACGGCCGATCTCGGGATCCCGGCGGTGGTGGCTGTCGTCACCCTCGGCGCTGCGGCCCTGATCGTGTACGCCGGGACGATGCTGCTGCTCGGTTCGAGTGAGGTCCGCCTCCTCGTGCGGGCCATGCTCGGGCGCCTGGCACCGCGCAGTACTCGCGGCTGACCGACCGGCAGACCATCGCCGCCTGCCCTCCGAGACCTTTGACCCATTCCGGATCCGGCGGGGCGGCCAGCAGAATCAGCGCCCGCCTCCCAGCGAGGCGCCCGCATGGAGCTGCTGCTCGTCATGTTCTGGGACGGCACTCAATGGATTCGCGAGGGGGAGCCGCGCCGACGCATCAAGGCCAGCGCCGGCCCGTGGACGACATGGATCGCCACCGGGCTCATGCTCGTCATCATCATCGGCATCGCGCTACCGCTCCGCCAGGCGGAGGCCGAGGGTGCACAGCTCACCCTCTCCCCGAACGCGGCCGTGCCAGGTGCCACCGTCACGGCTCGTGTGGAGCGCGCCCCTGAGGGAAGCACCGTACAATTGCGGTGGGACGGGGACCCGATCACCGATCCCATCCAGATGCCGGGACGGCAGGGCAAGGCGAACATCCGCTTCGTCGTTCCAGGCGACGAGGTCGGAACCCATCAGATATCACTCGTGACGGCGCCACCGCCAGCCGCCAAGAACCGCACCAAGCCCAGCCCCGCGGCCGCCGCGCTTGCCCCGGGCATCCTGCTCGCCAGCGCGGCCTTCTCGCTGGTCGCCCCCGCGGCACCGACGACCGCTCCGGCGCCCAGCGATCCGCCGGTGAGCACGACGGCCCAGCCCACTGCCGCCCCGACGGTCCCGGGCTCGACTCCCGCCGCGACGTCGAGCGCGACGTCGAGCGCGACGCCAACGCTGGCGCCGTCGACACCCGCACCGACTCCCAACCCGACCCCCGTGCCCGTCATAGCGACCCCGGCGCCCACGACGACGCCACCGCCGGCACCGCCTCCCCCCAGCGCGAGCTGTGCCGTGACATTCGGGGGAGATGCCAGCGGCCGCTCAGACGTCACCAGCCAGCTGTCCGCCTTCCTGGCCGCGACGCCGGCCGGCGCGACCGCCTGCCTGGCCCCCGGGGGCCAGTATCGGGTCGACGGTACCGTCCATCTGGCGCGACGCGAGAGCGGGATCACCATCGACGGCCACGGAGCGCGCCTGTTCGCCACCACGCGTCGCGATCGCCCCATGCTGCTCATCGACGAGGGCGGGCGGAACATCGTCGTCCGCAATCTGACACTGGAGGGTCTCAACCCGAACGGACGTACGTCGAATGCTCACGAGCTGGCCTGGGAGCACGGGCATGGCCTGGTCCTCGGCGGCGTCATCGGCGTCACCATCTCCAACGTTGCCATCCTCAACATGAACGGTGACGGCATCTACATCACCGGCGGCTGGGTGGGCAGCACCTTCCGATGGACGGAGGCCGCTCGGATCTCGGGCATCGTCATCGACGGCACGGGCCGGAATGGCATCGCCTGGACCGATGGCGCCCGCAACGTCGTCGTGAGCGGGTCGACGGTCCGCAACACCGGTCTCTACGCCTTCGACATCGAGCCGAACGCGAACGTCTTCGCCGGAGTCACCGCCGGCGTCGACGGCATCACCATCACCGGCAACACCATCAGCCGCTACACCATCGACACCGACTGGGGACCGTACCTGTTCGCCGCCACCGGCCACGGTCCGGAGCGGAACGTCGAATTCAGCAACAACGTCGTCGTCGGCCAGGAGCTGCGCATCACGGTGCAGCCGAATGGCTACGAGCGTACGAACATCCGCATCCTGAACAACCGCAGCGATCGGCGCATCGCCGGGCCGGTGATCACGGCTGCCGGCTGCAACGGGTTGACGATCAGCGGCAACGTGCAACCGCTGTCGGGCGGCGCGCTTGCCAGCGTCTCCGGGTGCTCGAACGTCACCATCACCAACAACAACACCAACTGACCGCAACGGGGCTGGCAGCCGGCGCACACGACCGGTACGGTACGCGCGTGCGCATCCCCGAGCCGGCCTCGCCGACATTCACGATCTTCACCCCAACCCGCGACCGCGGCGCGGTGCTGCACCGGGTCCGCGACAGCCTGCTGCGCCAGACGTACCGCGACTTCGAATGGATCATCGTCGACAACGCCTCGACCGACGGCACCGACGAGCTCGTCGCCGACTGGATCGCCGAGGGATCGCTCCCCATCCGCTACCTGCGTAACGCGGAGGACCTCGGCTTCCAGGGGTCGTGGCGCCGGGCGGTCGATGATGCCCGCGGCGAGCTGTTCCTCTTCGTGCGCTCGGCCGACGAGATCGTGCCGGAGGCGCTTGAGCGCTTCCTGTGGCACTGGCGGAGCATTCCCGACGCCGAGCGCGCGAGGTTCTCGGCCGTGACCGCCCTGGCGGTCGACGAGCACGGCACCCTCAACGGTTCGCGCTTCCCGCGCGACGTACTCGACTCCGACTCGATCGAGATCCGCTACCGGTACAAGGTGCGCGGCGAGAAATTCGGGTTCCAGCGCACCGATGTC
This sequence comes from Chloroflexota bacterium, assembly GCA_025937875.1. Lineage (GTDB taxonomy): Bacteria > Chloroflexota > Limnocylindria > QHBO01 > QHBO01 > JAICQM01. Next base: position 14,948 of record JAICQM010000014.1, on the reverse strand, counting down.
CTGCGCGCCACCCGCATCCCGGACCCACCGGGGTTCCGGGGCGCGGTGCCGGCATCGGTGACGTGGAAGACGATCGCTCGGCGCTACCGCACCCGGTACGTGAACGAGGTGCTCCGCGTCTACTGGCAGGACCAGGCGGTTTCACTGTCGCATCCGGCCGTTGCCTGGACCGACGCTCCGGGCCGTCTGCTGGATGCGGAATCGACCATCGACCACGACGTTCGCTGGATCCTGCATGCCCCAATTCCCATCTTCCGCGACGCGGTCGCCTACGTGACGAGCTCGCTGCACACCGGTCGCGGTCTCGCGGCCCAGTGGAGGCGACTGCGCGGGATCGGGCCTCGCGCGCTCTGGGCCGCGGCCGTCCCGGTCGGCGTCGTCTTCTACGCGCTCCAGCGCTACCTGTCCCCGATCGCTCGCCGGCTGCCGAGCCCGTGAAGGTCGTCATCTTCTGTGGCGGCCTCGGCATGCGGCTGCGCGAACACTCCGAGCGACTCCCCAAGGCCCTGGCACCGGTCGGCTATCGGCCCATCCTGTGGCACCTCATGCGGTGGTACGCCCATTACGGCCATCGCCAGTTCGTCCTTTGCCTCGGCTATCGGGGCGACGCCATCAAGCGCTACTTCCTTGACTACGACGAGACCGGCTCGAACGACTTCGTCCTGAACAGCGGTGCGGTCGAGCTCCTCCGGCGCGACCTCGACGACTGGGAGATCACGTTCGTCGACACCGGCGTCGAGGCGACGCTCGCCGACCGGCTGCGCGCCGTGCGCGACCACCTGTCGGACGAGGAGATGTTCCTGGCCAACTACGCCGACGTGCTGACCGATGCGCCGCTCGACCGGCTCGTCAGCCACTTCCGTTCGTCCGGGAGCACCGCGGGCTTCCTCGCCGTGCGGCCCATCAACTATTCGTTCCACGTCGTTCGTGCCGATGACGAGGGCCACGTCGCGGGCTTGGACGACATCCGCGCCGCGGACCTCTGGATCAACGGCGGGTTCTTCATCCTCCGCCGCGAGCTGCTCGACCAGCTGCAGCCGGGCGAGGAGCTGGTCGTGGAGCCGTTCGCCCGTCTTGCGGCCGCCGGAAAGCTGCTCGCGATCCGCCACAGCGGCTTCTGGGCCCCGATGGATACCATCAAGGACATGCGCAACCTCGAGGAGCTCTACGAGTCGGGCAATCCCCCGTGGGCTGTGTGGCAGCGCGAGGCGGACCTGGCATGACGGTGGCCGCGCTTCTGCCGGAGGTCGACGCCACATACCGCGCGCTGGCGATCGGCGCCCACGCGGACGACGTGGAGATCGGTGCAGCCGGAACGCTTGGCCGCCTCCTCGAGGAGCGGCCCGGCCTGACCGTGGACCTCGTGGTACTGACCGGTGATGCCACGCGCCGACGCGAGGCCGGGGCGAGTGCCGCCACGCTCCTCGGCGGGCGCGGCGGCACGATCGGCACCAGGCTGCTTGACCTGCGCGATGGGTTCCTCCCCACCCAGGGCGCTCGCGCCAAGGAGGAGATCGAGCGACTCAAGGACGGCGGCCCGTACGACCTCATCGTGTGCCCCGGCCTGCGCGACGCGCACCAGGATCACCGGCTCGTTGCTGAGCTCGTGTGGCAGACGTTCCGCTCCATCCCGATCCTGGAGTACGAGATCCCCAAGTACGAGGGCATGACCGAGCCGGCGAACTTGTTCGTGGCGCTGAGCCGCGAGGCGTGCGAGCGCAAGATCAGGCACATCGTCGCCGCCTTCCCGTCGCAGGCCGACCGTGACTGGTTCGATGAGGAGACGTTCTGGGCGGCCCTGCGGCTGCGTGGCGTCGAGTGTGCGTCGCCGACCGGCTATGCCGAGGCGTTCGTCTGCCGCAAGCTCCGCATCTGATCCCGAACGCCCCTCATCCGGGCACCGTGATCCCCGCGGCTGCGGCCAGCTCCTCGTACAGGCGCGCCGTCTCCGCCACGAAGCGGTCCATGCCGAACCACTCGGCGGCATGCTCGCGCGCCGCCTGACCCAGGTGCCCGGCGCGCTCCGGGTCGGCGAGGAGCGCGTTCACGGCATCGGCCAGCGCGGCCGGGCTGCCCGGCGGAACGAGGAGTCCGGTGCGCTCGTGGACGACGACCTCCCGCGTCCCGCCCACGTCGGTCGCCACGATCGCCAGGCCGCCCGCAGCCGCCTCGAGCACCGCGTTCGGCAACCCCTCGGCCAGCGAAGGATGGACGAAGACGTCGAAGCCGGCGTGGAGCGCCTGCGGCTCGGCGTGGCGACCGTGAAAGCGCACTCGATCCCCGATGCCGAGCCGCGCCGCGTGCGCCTCCAGGGTCGTACGCAACGGCCCGTCGCCGACGAGGACGGTGCGGACGGACGGATGGCGCTCGGCCACGCGCGCCGTGGCGGCCACCAGGTCCTCGAGGCCCTTGCCCGGGTTGAGGACGGCGACGCAGCCGACGACGATATCGTCGGGGCCGCAACCCCACTCGGCGCGGATGGCATCGCGGGAGCCACGTGCCATTCCGTCGACGACGATGCCGTTCCGGATGACGGCGATGCGATCGGCAGCCACGCCCTCGACGGCCATGACGCTGGCACGCACCGCCTCTGCGTTGGCGACGATCCGGTCCGGCGCACGGCGGGCGATGGCGTCCAGGGCGCGCGGAATCGGTCCCCATCGTCGCTTGAAGTCGCTCAGGCTGCGGCGGCCGGCGATGAAGACGGGAATCCGGGTCAGCGGCCGGGTCAGGGCCGCGAGCCAGTACCCCTGATAGAGCCAGGCGTCGACGATATCGACCCGGCTGCGACGTGCGAGGCGCAGGTAGCGTACGAGGGCGCGGACTGCGCTCCACGCAAAGGCCAGCCACCCGTCCCGCGCCGGGTGACGCAGGCCGAGGCGATGGACTGGGATGCCGTCGGCCACGACTGCGGCCGCATGGATGCCGGGCTCCCAGAGCAGGGCGAACGCCGGCGCGAAACGGTCGCGCGGCAGGCGTCGGGCGAGAGCGGCGAGCTGGGTTTCGCTGCCTCCGATGTCGAGGTCGGCGTGCAGGTAGAGGATCCGCAGCCGGGGTCGCGACGCGCTCATGCCGCGCCGCGGTCGGCGGATCCCTGGCGCGCTGCCACCTCGCCCATCGTCTCGATCCGCAGACGCCCGCCTTCGCGGAGCGCGACCGCGTCGCGAAGGATCGCCTCCAACGCTCCGAGGAGGCCGGCACGGTCACTGGCCAGGTTGAACGGATGGGTCCAGAGGTGGAAGACCGCCCCGCTGCGAACGGCTCGCCGCAGTCCGAGACGTGCCTTGGCGATGCGGCTCGCGATCGGGATCACGCGCCGCATGCCAGATCGGTGCAACAGCAACATGGAACCGGGGACGTTCCAGAGGCCGGGCACGGCCTGCACCGGATGGGACACCGCCGGCGGCAGCGCTGCGATCTGATCGGCGAAATGCGCGGCGCGGCGCGGGACGCCGGGCAGCGATCGATACCACGTCGGATCCGCCCCGCGAAACGCGACGAACCCCGCGTCGCGTAACAGCCGGTGATGGCCCTCCCGGTTGCGGGGAAAGGCGAAGCTCCGCAGCTCGATGCCGCGCGTCGCCGCCACGCGCCGACAGGCGTCGAGGTCGGAACGAACGGCCGCCTGCGTCAGGTCGGGATCGTCGAACAGCGCATGCGAGAAGGAGTGGCAGCCGATCTCGTGTGCGGTTCGCGCACCCTGGATGGCGTCCAGGATGTCATCGCCGTACCACAGCGGGTCACGCGCGCGATCGGTGCACGGGTCGGCGGCCAGCCACGGGCCACCGAACCAGCGTTGCTGCGGATGGATGAGCTCCGGATGGGCGCGCCCATCGGCTCCTCGCTCGCAGCGAGCCAGGAACAGGTGGCCCAGCACGGCCCACGTGACGGGGACCTGGTAGCGGTCGAGCAGCTGCAGCAGGTCGCCGATCGTGCCGCGCACGTCTGGATAGCGCCGTTCGAAACCGTCGGCCGTGGTGTGGTCGAAGCTGCCCCAGATGAGCTCCGTGTCGAACGACACGACGAGCGACCCCGGCGCGGTCATGGCATGGCGAGGACGGCGTCGGCCGCGCGCTCTCCGCTGATGAACGACTCGTCGGTCCAGAGGTAGCCCCACTCGCCATAGCGACCGCAGTAGGCGATCCCCAGCTCGTCGAGATAGGCGTGAATGAGCGCAACCGCATCGGCCCGGTCGTGGTCGAAGATGACGTTCGCGTAGCGGACGTGGACCGCGTGGCGGACCAGGATGCGGTCCTCCTCGCGCAGGATGCCGCAGCGGACGAGGTCGGCCACGACGCGGTCGCTGACCTCGTCGAGGCTCATGGTCAGCGGCCGGTACTTCGCGGAGTAGTACACCTCGGCCTGGAGACTGCTCGTTCCGTCGGGGACGTTGTGAGACGACTGGAGGAATGGGGTGCTGAGGCGGGCGAAGAGGATGTCCGGGTCGTAGAAGTACGTCCAGTGTGCGTCGATGACATCGGGGCGGTCGATGCCGAGGTTGACGACGACGACTTCGGAGGCAGCCAGCAGCCCCGCGGCTTCGATCACGTCCGGCGGCGCGCCGTCGATGATGCGCGCCAGCTCAGGGAGGGGCATCGAGGAGATGAGACGGTCGTACCCCGACTGGGTGCCGTCGGCGAACGTCAGTACTCGCTCGCGCGGGTCGACCGCGGCGACGCGATGGCGAAGGCGCACGTCGGCCGACTCCATGAAGCGACGCAGGTAGCTGACGAAGCCGCCGTGGCGGGGATAGCGAAACTCGGTGATGTAATGGACGTCCGACGTCTCCGCGCTCAGTGCCCCGGCCAGCACCTCCTCCAGCTGCGGCCGGTACAGGCGCGGACCGATCCAGTCGGTCGATAGGTTGCGCGCTTCGGTGGTGTGGTTCTTGCGCGTGTACTCCATCGGAAACGTCTCGGCCAGCGTGTCGCCGAAGCTGGCCCGCAGCCATTCCTCGTAGTTGCCGATCGGCCCTTCGTCGGCGTGCTGAGCCGCGATGAAGTCGCGCAGGACCCGGACGACCAGCTCGGTCGGCAGACCGTGGAGGTTGACCTGCACCGGGTGCTTGATCCAGTGGCCCCGCCAGTAGTTGTTCACCTTGGCGTGTAGCGTCTCGTAGTCGCCGTCAACGGCATCGGCGAGGATGCGCTGGATGCGCGGGTCGCTGGTGAATGAGATGTGCGGCCCCTCGTCGAAGGTGAAGCCCGCCTCCAGGTGATACGTCGCCGTATGGCCCCCGTAGTGATCGCGCCGCTCGTAGATGACCGGCTGCAGTCCGGCCTCGACGAGCCGATGCGCCGCGCCGTAACCCGCCATGCCGGCGCCGATGATGCCCACCCGAGGTGTCATGCGGCACCCTCCCGCGCGAGCTCCTCGCGCCACCAGGCCACCGTCTCCTCGAGCCCCGCCTGGAGGTCGTAGGCTGGCCGCCAACCCACCCCTTCGATGAGTCGGGTTGGGTCGGCGACGACCAGCGGCGCGTCATTGGCGCGGGCGGGGAGGGCACCCAGCTCCAGCAGGTCGGGCCGGCCGGCGATCTGGCCGATGCGGGTCACGATCTCGCGGATCGTCACCGCCTCGCCACCGCCGACATTGACCGGTCCGGTCACCCCACCGTCGAGGATGGCGACCATTCCGTCCGCGACGTCCTGCACGTGCAGGTAGTCGCGGATCTGGCGACCGTGCGACGTGCGCGCCGGCTCGCCGCGCAGCATGGCGCGGGCGACCGCGGCCACCAGCCGGTTCGGATGCTCGCGCGGCCCGTACATGAAGAACGGGCGCGGCCAGGCGAGCGAGACGCCGGCTTCGCGGGTGATCGAATCGGCCAGCGTCCAGAGGGCGAGCTTGCACGAGCCGTACACCGTCGTCGGCACGAGCGGCGTGCGCGCCTCGTTGCAGTAGCCGTAGCGCCAGTCGTATTCGTAGGCCGATCCCGATACGACGGCGCGCGTGCCGCCGCGCGCGGCGAATGCGCGCAGCAGGTCGACGCTGCGCACGACCCAGTCATAGTTGGCCGGCGCGCTGATGACCTCGCCCGGCACGACGAACCAGGCGAGGTGGAGCAGGTGGGAGGGGCGCACCTCGTCGACCAGCGCCGTCGCCGACCCGGATGCCAGCAGGTCCACGACATGCCACGTGACGTCCGCCTCCGGCGGTCGCCGGCCACCGCCGCTCACGGCATGGACCTCGTACCCGCGCGCGACCAGCGGGGCCAGGCAGTGGGATCCGATGAACCCGCTGCCGCCGGTGACCAGCACGCGCCGCGGCCCGCCGATCACAGGCGAACGTCCGGCCACGATCGGTCGGCCTCCGAGATGACGTCGACCGGACGCGGCAGGCGGATGTCGAACGACGGATCGTCGTAGCGCATCCCGGTGGCGGCGTCGGGCGCATAGGGGTGCGAAGTGAGATAGAGGACCTCCGTGTCCGGCTCGAGGGTGAGGTATCCATGTGCCACGCCCTCGGGCACGTACACCGTCGTCCGTGCGCGAGCGTCGAGCACGACGCCCGCCCAGTTGCCCCGGGTCCGCGAGCCCTGACGCAGGTCGGCGATGACGTCGAAGACGCTGCCGGCCGTGCAGCGCACGAACTTGACCTCGGCATGCGGTTCTCGCTGGAGGTGCAGGCCTCGCAAGGTGCCCGGTGCCGGGCTGAACCCGGTGTTCGCCTGGCACATGCGCCCAACGAGTCCGCGCCCCTCCAGCTCGTCGGCATCCCAGGCGCGTGCGAACAGGCCTCGATGGTCACGGTGGGGCTCCAGCTCGATGGCGTACGCGCCCGCCACGGCGAGCTCAGTGAAGATCACGCGTCGTCCTCCGGCGTGCGATGGCGGGGATCCCAGGGAGCTGTCCCGGCCTCGACCATTGCCTGCAGCTGCTGCACGTCACGAAGCGAGTGCATGCCCGACCAGAAGCCGCCGTGGCGGTAGGCGCGCAGCTGGCCGGCGGCGGCGAGCCGCGGCAGCAGGCCGTCGAGCATCGAGTCGTCGTCCCCCAGCAGGTCGAAGATCCCACGGCGGAAGAAGAAGTAGCCGCCGGCCATCCAGCGCCCCTCCTGCTCGAGGCCGCGGACGGCCTCGACCCTGCCATCGGGCCCGGTGTCGACCAGCCGCATCGCGTCGTGGTAGCGCACCGCGAGCACCCCGGCCAGCTCAGGACGGGTCCGGAAGTCCTCGAGGAACTCGTCAAGCGGTGCATCGGTCAGGACGTCGCCATAGCTGGCGCAGAAGATCGCCTCATCTTCCACCAGCGGGCGCACCGTACGCAGCCGCTGGAGCACCGGCGCCTGCTTGCCGGTATCGGCGAACGTGATCCGCCACCGATCGATATCGGTGCGCAGGAGGCGCACCTCGCGCTGGGACCCGGACAGGACGAAATCGTTGGCCAGCGCTTCCTGGTAGCCGAGGAAATAGCCCTTGATGACGTCCGCCCCGCGGCCCAGGCAGAGCACGAAGTCGTCCATCCCGCAGGCGGCGTGAGACCGCATCACGTGCCACAGCACCGGCTGCAGCCCCAGCCGAACCATCGGCTTCGGAACCGGCTGGCCCTCGGCGGTGAGCTGGAGCGGATCTCCGCCGCAGAACACGACGACCTTCATGCCGCTCACGGTAGCCCAGCCCGCGCCGATGCGAGCTCCTCGTACAGCCGGCCGAACGCCTCGACACAGCGCTCGACACCGAACTCGGTCGCGATTCGAGCACGAGCGGCAGCCCCGAAACGCCGCCGCAGGTCTGCATCGTCCACGAGGCGCTCGAGCGCGCCCGCCAGGGCATCGTGATCGCCAATCGGGACGACAAATCCGGTGGCGCCGTCCACGACCACCTCGCGAGCCCCACCGGCGTCGGTCGTGACGGTGGGAAGGCCGGCGGCAGCGGCTTCGAGGAGTCCGTTCGGCAGGCCCTCGGACTCCGACGCCAGCACTCCGATGTCGAACGCCGCATACAAGGGCCTCGGATCCGGTACCGACCCGGCCAGCACGACCCGATCCGCAAGGCCGCAACCCGCGATCTGCCGCGCAAGCGCCTCGCGGAGTCGGCCCTCGCCGATCAACACGAGACGCGCGTTGCGGCCCTGGGCGGTACGCGCGAATGCCTCGATGAGGACCTCGTGGCCCTTGCCCGGCTTGTAATTCGCGACGCAGCCGATGAGCGTGGCGGACTCATCCTCGACGCCCCAGGCACGGCGAATGCGCTGTCGCTCGGCGGGCAGCAGCGGGACCGGAAGCTCGACGCCGTTGTGGATGACCCGCAGGCGCTCATCGACGATGCCCTCCCGCCGGCGAACGTCGCGAGCCACGGCGTCGGCGTTGGCCACGAACGCGTCGGAGGAGGCGCGCGCAACGCGTTCCGCGAGCCGCTTGAGCAGGCCGAACTCCTCCTTGTAATCGGACAGGCTGCGCCGTCCGGAGATCAGGACCGGCACGCGAGTGAACGGTCGGGTGACCGACGCGAACACGTAGCACGTGAACAGCCAGGCATCGATGACGTCGTAGCGCCTGCGACGGATGAGCCGAATGAAGTCCAGCAGTGTCCCCGCTGTGTGCCATGCCCAGACGGGGAAGGGGGCGGAGCGGCGTGACCGACCACCGAGCACGTGCATGACGACCCCCGCCGCCTCGACCTCCGGTGCCAGGATCCCCGGCCGCGCCAGCATGATGAACTCGACCTGGAACCGGTCGCGCGGGAGGTGGCGAGCAAGCAGGAGCATCTGACGCTCACTGCCGCCCAGGTCGAGCGAGTTGTTGATGTAGGCGATCCGCAGTGGCCGGCGCCGCTCCCCCGCCGTGGCTGCCGTCACGTCTGGCGCGCCGCGTACCAGGCCACGGTGCGTGCGATGCCCTCCGCGAAACCGGTTGCCGGGTCGTAACCCAGCCGGTCGCGGGCCAGCGAGATGTCGGCCTGCGAATGCGGCACGTCGCCCGGGCGAGGGACGTCGAACGACGGCTGCAGGGTGCGGCCCACCGCGGTGCCGATTGCCGTGGCAAGGTCGAGAAGCGTGTGGCGCTCGCCCGTCCCGATGTTGCACGTCAGCCCCGCCACCGAGGGCGCCTCGATCGCCCGCACGTTCGCGTCGACCACGTTGTCGATGTAGGTGAAGTCGCGTGACGTCGTACCGTCGCCGAAGATGACCGGATCGTTGCCGCCCAGCGCGGCGGTGACGAAGCGAGGAACCACCGCCGCGTACTCCGACTCCGGATCCTGCCCCGGCCCGAAGACGTTGAAATAGCGCAGCGCAACGGTCTCGATCCCGTGGAGCTCGCCGATCGTGTGCAGGTAGCCCTCGGCGGCGAGCTTGCCGGTCGCGTACGGGGAGGCTGGATCGGGGCGCTGTGTTTCGCGGCGGGGCAGCTCGCCGCCGCGGCCGTACACGCTCGATGACGCGGCGTACACCACGCGACGCACGCGGTGTCGCGCGGCTGCCAGCATGAGCAGGATCGTGCCTTCCACGTTTACGGCGTTCGATCTCACCGGGTCGGCGACCGACCGTGCCACGGATGGCAGAGCTGCCTGATGAAGGATGACGTGGCAACCATGCACCACGCGATCCAGCGCTGCGGCGTCGAGGATGCTTCCCGTCACGATCTCGACACGGCCGTCCATGGCCGCCAGCCTGTCGGCGCGGCCGGTCGAGAGGTCGTCCAGGACGACAACGTCGTCACCGCGCTCGGACAGCGCGCGGACGAGGTGATGACCGATGAATCCGGCGCCGCCGGTGACGAGAACCCTCATGCGGTCGGGCGTTCGCTGAGCCAGCGGCGCGCCCAGAGCTCGAACATCAGGATCAGCCACAGGCGGTGGGCGTGCGACCCGATGCCGGACCGATGCTCGTCGAGGAGCCGGGCCGCCACGTCGATGTCGATGTAATCGCGTGAGCGGCTGTCCGGGGACAGGACGGCCTCCCGGTACCGATCTCCGAGGTCGGTCCTGAACCACTCGTCGATCGGCACGCCGAAGCCCATCTTCCTGCGCTCGACCAGCTCCCGGCTGAGCAGCTCGGTCGCGATCTCGCGCAGCAGCACCTTCGTGCGTCGGAGCGTGACCTTGCGTCTGGCCGGGAGGCCGGCCACGAACTCCATCAGGTGATGATCGAGCAAGGGTGCCCGCGCTTCCAGCGAGCTGGCCATCGAGGCCCGGTCCATCTTCACGAGCAGGTCCTCCGGCAGGTACGACAGGACGTCGGCCCGCAGGATGCGATCGGTCTCGTCCGGGCCACCGGCGGCCAGGATGTCGCGCAGGAACCGCTCCGCGTCCGTCGTTCGGCCGCCCAGCAGCTCATCGCGCTGGCGGGCATCGAAGATCGACATCACCCGCACATACCGATCGACCGGACCGAGCGACGCGAACTCGACCCACCGCTCGCCGCGGCTCATGCGACCGGCACCCTGGACAGGGCCGCGCCGCATCACGCGCGCCGCCAGCTTCGCCGCCGTGGCGCGCACCGCCGGCGGCAATGCCAGGAGGCGGCCGGTCCCGAGGTGCAGCCGGTAGCGGTCGTAGCCACCGAAGGTCTCGTCACCGCCGTCGCCGTTGAGGACCACCTTGACCTCGCGTGCGGCCAGCTGCGAGACGCGGAATGTGGGCAGGGCCGAGGAGTCCCCGAACGGCTCGTCGTAGTGATCGACCACCTGCGGCAGCATCGCCAGCGCGTCCAGCCGCACGATCTCCTCAGTGTGATCGGCGCCGAAGCGATTGGCGATGATGCGGGCGTACCCGGCCTCGTTGTACGCCGGATCGTCGAACCCGATGGTGAACGTACGCACCGGCTGGCTCGATGCTTCAGCCATGAGGGCCAGCACCGTGCTCGAATCCATTCCACCCGACAGGAACAATCCCACCGGCACGTCGCTGCGCATGCGGAGACGGACCGACTCGCGCATGAGCTCGAGGCAGCGCTCGCGCTGTTCGGCTGCGGGCATCTCCCGCTTGGGCTGGTATGCCAGCGTCCAGTAGCGTCGGATGACCGGTTCTCCACCGTCCCAGGTCAGGATCGACGCGGGCGGCAGCTTCTGCACGCCCTGCAGGATGGTCCGCGGCGCCGGTACGTACTGGTAGAGGAAAAACGCTTCGAGCGCCTCCTCGTCCACGCGGCGCGGAAGGCGTGGATCCCGCATCAACGCCTTCAGCTCCGATCCGTATGAGAGGCGTCCGTCGGCGAGGCGCCAGTAGAGCGGCTTCTTGCCAACCCGGTCGCGCGTCAGCACGAGGCGACGCCGCCGTGCATCCCACAGCGCGATGGCGAACATGCCGCGCAGGTGGTCGACGAACGCGTCGCCATGCTCTTCGTAGAGGTGGACGATCACCTCCGTATCACCGCTCGTGCGCAGCTGATGACCGCGCGCGACCAGGTCGGCTCGCAGCTCGACGTAGTTGTATATCTCGCCGTTCTGGGTCGCCCAGATCGTCCCGTCCTCGTTGGAGATGGGCTGGCGCCCGGTCTCGAGGTCGATGATCGAAAGGCGCCGCGCGCCGATCAGCGCACGATCATCCCCCGCCCGCCACTGGTCGTCCGGACCTCGATGGGCGAGGGAGACGAGCATCTCGTCGACGAGGGCCGGCTCGTCGCGACCCAGGCCATCGACGGTTGCAATGCCGGCGATGCCACACACAGGGGCCTACCCGCCCTCGGTGAGGCGACAGCGGCTGGTCAGGTCTGGAAGGTGCATCGGGCCTCCGCTTGAACCACGCCCGGGCCGAGCGGAGTCGCAGGGCGGCGCGATTGGGGTCCGAGCGTGCACGACACCGGCCGGTCTCGTCAAGCGGCGCATCACGGGCAAGTCGTCACGGCCAGCAGCGCACGCGCGGCAGCGTTGCCGGGTGTCACCGGGACCCGATGGTCCTGCCTTGACACAGGTACCTTTGTACTAGGAGACTCCCTTTCCCGAGGGAAACCGGACCAGCCCCTGGGGGACCCGAGCATAGAGGGGCGACCATTGACTGAATCGGTCAGCACTGACGCCGGTGCCTTTGCGCCGGCGGTGCAGGAACACCTGTTTTCCGACGCGCCTCCCGAGGTCGGCCGCGCCCGACCTCCAGCGTCCGAAGGCCACGCGGAGCCCGCGATCGCAATCCTGGGCCTGGGCTACGTGGGACTGCCGACGGCCCTCGCCGCGCGAGCAAAGGGGGCGCGGACGATCGGCATCGATGTCAGCGAGAGCCGGTTGCGCGCCATTCGCGAGAACCGGGTGGATCTCGTCGACGCCGATCGCGCCCTGCTCGAGCGCGAGCTGGCCGACGAGCACTTCACGCTGACCGCGTCGCTCAGCCGGCTCGGAGAGGCGGACGCCGTCCTCATCTGCGTACCAACTCCCGTCGACGAGCACCGGAACCCTGACCTACACCTCGTCGCTGCCGCCTGTGCCGAGGTCGTGGCGCACGCACGTGCTGGCCAGACCATCATCCTCACCAGCACCAGCTATCCAGGCACGACGCGCGACCTGCTGGCCGACCCATTGGCGGCCCGCGGCTTCACCGTCGGCGAGGACGTGTTCGTCGCCTCGAGCCCGGAGCGAATCGACCCTGGCAACGTTATTCCTCACGCCGACGTGCCGCGGGTCGTGGGTGGAGTGACACAGGCCTGCACCCAGGCCGCCGTAGCCGTGCTGCGCCTGCTCACCGACCACGTCGTGCCGATGACGTCGCCCGAGGCGGCCGAGATGACCAAGCTGCTGGAGAACTCGTTCCGCGCGGTGAACATCGCGTTCGCCAACGAGATCGCGGACGTGTGCACGTCGTTGGGAATCGACGCGCGCGAGATCATCGACGCGGCGGCCACGAAACCCTACGGCTTCATGCCCTTCTACCCGGGCACCGGAGTCGGTGGCCATTGCATCCCGTGCGACCCGCACTACCTGCTCTGGGAGCTGCGCTCCCGCCACGCCGGCGCTCCCCTGCTCACCGCCGCGATGCAGGCGATCGCGGACCGGCCCTTCGCCATCGTCGAGCAGGTCGTGCGTGAGCTGTCGTTCGCCGGGCGCGGCATCGCCGGCGCCCGCGTCCTCGTGGTGGGCGTGGCCTACAAGCCAGGCGTCGAGGACGTGCGCGAATCGCCGGCACTCGAGATCCTGGGTGAGCTCCTCGAGCGTGGCGCGCGCGTTGACTTCTTCGACCCCCACATCCCGCGCATCAACATCGACCAGCAACAGATCCTGCTGTCGGTAACCTCTCCCGAGCCCCGCGCGTACGATGCAATCGTCGTCAACACGATCCATCCGCGGATCGACTATGGCTGGCTGCACGACGCTCGCCTGGTGATCGATCCCTCCGGCCGGTTCCAATCTCATCCCGAGCGTCACGCGTCGAACGCCGAGGAGGTTGTTCAGCCGGAACGCCGGATCGCCGAGCGACGCGCCGCCTTCCGCGTCGGGCGGTGATGGTGTGATCCCCGCCTCGGGTGGCACGAAGTTGACCCATGCCGGCGCGGCCGATGCCACGGACGTCGTACGTCGCCTGGTGCGCGCACCGGATCTGGAATCTGCGCGCCGGGCATCCGCCAGACTCCGCAGCCGCATGACGTCGCGGGGCCAGGCATTGATCGCGATCAGCTGGCATACCACCCGCTCCGGCGTATCGATGGAGCTGTTGTTCGCGGCCGAGCACCTGCCCGAGTGAGGGTCGGACCTCGCGCGACGTCGACGGTCGATTGACCATCGGCCGTGCCGTGGACCATGCTCGGCTGCCGCATCCTGCGACACTCGAGCGTGGGAGGCCACACGTGCGACACGCCATGAACTACCGCCAATGAGGGTGCTGCTCACCGGCGCCGACGGCTACATCGGTGCCGTCATGGCCGACGACCTTGCCCGCCACGGGTTCGACGTGATCGGCCTGGATGCCGGGTACTACCGCGCCGGCTGGCTCTACGCCGGCGTCTCGCGGACGCCAACCATCGTGACCCGCGACGTGCGCGACGTCACCGTCGACGATCTCGCGGGGGTCGACGCCGTCGTCCACCTGGCCGAGCTGTCGAACGATCCCCTGGGGCAGCTCGATCCGACGGTCACCTGGCGGATCAACCACGCCGGCAGCGTCCACCTTGCGAGCGTCGCGCGCGCTGCCGGGGTCAGGCGCTTCGTCTATATGTCCTCGTGCAGCGTTTACGGGGTCGGTGCTACGGACGTCGTGGACGAATCATCCCCGGTCAATCCGCAGACGGCCTATGCCGAGTGCAAAGTGGCCGTCGAGCGCGACGTCGGGGCCATCGCCGACGAGCGTTTCCACCCCACGTTCCTGCGGAACGCCACCGCGTTCGGCGCCAGCCCTCGCATGCGGTTCGACATCGTGCTCAATAACTTGATGGGCATTGCCTGGACGACCGGCGAGATCCGGATGCTATCCGACGGCACGCCGTGGCGGCCGCTCGTCCACATCCTCGACACCAGCGCAGCGGTGCGCTCCGTGCTCGCCGCGCCGGCCGACAGCGTCGCCGGCGAGGTGTTCAACGTGGGGAGCAACGACCAGAACTACCAGGTCCGTGAGATCGCCGAGATCGTCGCCGGGGTTGTCCCCGGCTGCACCACGTCCTTTGGGCCGCCGTCCGCCGACAACCGCAGCTACCGGGTGTCGTTCGACAAGCTGCGGGGAGCCTTCCCGGATTTCCGCTGCGCATGGGACGCCGTCCGGGGGGCGCGCCAGCTGGCCGATGTGTTCGCGGCGGTTGGGCTCGATGCCGACCTCTTCGGATATCGGGGCTATACGCGCCTCGACCAGCTCACCTACCTCATCCGGACGGGTCAGCTGGACGGCGACCTGCGCTGGCGCGCGGTTGGAGACGCCGCCGAGCGCTGAACGGACACAACCCGCGCCTCAGCTCGCGTCGACCCGAACGTTGCCCACCGTGTGGCGGTTGGTGAGCCCACCGGTGGCGGCGCTGAACCCGAGCCGCACCTGGGAGGGCAGGCTGACCGCGGTGTCGAGCACCAGCGCCCCGGCGACCCGGACCTGGAGCCGGCCG
>JAICQM010000161.1 GCA_025937875.1 Chloroflexota bacterium | reverse complement strand
CGGGGAGGAGGCGCTGGAGCGCCATCGCCCGCTCGCGCCGGAGCTGATCCTGCTCGACGTGCGGCTCCCCGGCATCGACGGTTTCGAGACCTGCCGCCGGCTACGACGCGAGACCCGCGCACCGATCATCTTCCTGACCGCGCGCGCCGACGAGGTCGACAAGGTCGTGGGCCTCGAGATCGGCGCCGACGACTACCTCGTCAAGCCGTTCAGCGTCCGCGAGCTGGTGAGCCGGGTGAAGGCCCAGTTCCGGCGCGCGTACGGCGAGCTGGCCGATGGCCAGGGCGGCGGCACGCTGCGCCGCGGGGACCTGGTGATCGACCTCGAGCGGCGACGCGTGACGCACGACGGGCAGCGGGTGAACCTCACGACCACCGAGTTCGACCTCCTGCGCCACCTGGCGGCGCGTCCGGGTCGCGTCTTCACCCGTACCCAGCTGCTCGAGCTCGTGCGCGATTACGACGACGCGCTCGAGGCCGATGAGCGCACCATCAACGTCCACATCAGCCACATCCGGGACAAGATCGAGCCGGATCCCGCCCAGCCGCGCTACATCAGGACGGTGAGAGGGGTCGGCTATGCGTTCGCCGAGGACTGAGCGCCTCCGCCGCAGCGTCCGCATCCATCCGCTGCGCCGTCTCGACGCGCGGTTCGTGCTCACGATCAGTGCTGTGGCGCTGCTCGGCCTGCTCATCTCCGGCATCGCCATCTCGCAGATCCTGCCCGGCTACTTCATCGAGCAGGCCAACCAGCGGCTGACGAGCGCGGCCCAGGCCACCGGGTTGGCGCTGCGCGACACGGTCGCCGACGTCAGCACCACCCGGCCGGGCCTGCTGGCGCCCGACGTGCGCGGCCCGCGGGTCTACGAGCCGGTGGCCCAGGAGGCGGCCGATCGGCTCGTATTCGGCACCGTCGAGATCTGGGAGGGCGACCGGCTGATGGCGCGCGCCACGCCGGCCGACGTCGCCGGCCTGGCGGCGCAGGGCCTGCGGCCGGATCCCGCCGCATCGGTCGCGCCGGTGATGGACAACCTGCCGATGCCGTTCCCCGAGCTGACGACCGCCGTGCGGATCGTGGTCAGCGACCCCTACACGTCGCGGGTCCAGACGCTGGAGCAGGTCGGCTTCGCCCTCCTTGCCGGCGGCGGCGTGGCCTTCGTCGTCGCCCTCCTGGCGGGGGCGTGGGCGGCCAGCCGCCTGACGCGGCCGCTGGCCCTGGTGACGGATGCCTCGGCCCGCATCGCCGAGGGCAATCTGGATGAGCGGGTGCCGCCGGCCGAGATCGCCGAGGTCGACGCGCTGGGCAGCCAGTTCAACCTGATGGCGGATCAGCTGCAGCGGACGCTGACCATGATCCGCGGCGACCGCGACCGGTTGCGCGCATTCATCGCCGACGTGAGCCACGAGCTGCGGACGCCCATCGCCGCCCTCCGCACGTTCACCGACCTGCAGCGCGACGGCGAGGTCGATGAGCCCACGCGCCGCGAATTCCTCGATCGGTCGAGCGAGCAGATCAGCCGCCTGGAATGGATGAGCAACAACCTCCTCGACCTGTCGCGCATCGACGCCGGCATCTTCCCGCTCGACATCCGGGACGGCGACCTGCGTGACCCGCTGCGGAGCGTGGTCGAGGCCAACGCGGAGGTGGCCGAGCGGCGGGGTGTCGGCCTCTCGAGCGAGGTGCCGGCCATCCCGGTGACGCTGCCCTTCGACCGCGAGCGGATGGTTCAGCTCATCGCCAACCTCGTCGGCAACGCCCTCAAGTTCACCCCGCGTGGCGGGGACGTCGCGCTGACCCTGCGCGACGGGGCGGAGGAAGCGGTGATCGAAGTGCGCGACACCGGACCCGGCATCACCGAGTCGGAGCTGCCGCACATCTTCGACCGCTTCTTCCGCGGGACCAACACCGGCGATGCCCGTGCCTCGGGGAGCGGCCTGGGCCTGGCGATCGCGCGGTCGATCGCCGAGATGCACGGCGGCGCCATCGAGGTCTGGAGCGTCGAGGGCCAGGGGACGACGTTCCGCGTCCGCCTCCCGCGCACGACGACGTCGCCGTCGTCGTCGGCCGGGGTCGCCGGCGCCGCGGTCCCGGTGGTGGCGAGTGGCGGTCCGAACGAAGATCAATGAAACTTCATGCGCCGCCACGCTCGCGCGCAACCGTGCCGATGCACGATGCGGCTGTCGTCGGGCCTCCGTCCCAGGGTCCGGCGCACGCGGAACCACCAGCACGGACGCACCGATGACCGACCAGCCGACTTCACGCCCCACGCCCGACCACCCGACCGAGCCGGTCGAGGTCCAGCATTACGGGCCCGCGCCACAGGCGCGCCCTGCGACGTGGGACAGTCCGCCGGCCTGGTCCACCCGTCCCAGCACGCCGCCGACCCTGCAGCAGCCGGTGGTCGTGCGCCGCGGTCCCGGCCTGATGCCGGTGGCTGCCGTGGCGCTCGTGGTCGGCGTGGTCTCCGGCGGCCTGTCGGCCGCCGCTGTCTCCAACCTCATGCAGCCCGACACCACGCCGCTCGCCACCCAGAGCGACGGCCCGCAGCCGGCGACCCAGGCCGTCAACCTCAGCGAGTCGTCGGCGGTCATCACCGCCACCGACGCCGTCATGCCGGCCGTCGTGACCATCGCGTCGAGCACCGAGGGTCTCTTCGGCCAGAGCCAGCAGGGCGTCGGTTCCGGATTCATCTACGACGCCGACGGCTGGATCCTCACCAACAAGCACGTCGTCGACGGCGCGGACACGCTCAAGGTCCAGCTCAACGACACGCGCATCTTCGATGGCACCGTGTACGGGGTCGACCCGCTCACCGACCTGGCGGTGGTGAAGATCGAAGCCAGCGGCCTGCCGGTCGCCGAGCTCGGCTCGAGCGCCGACCTGGAGCGCGGCCAGCTGGCGATCGCGATGGGCTCGCCGCTGGGCACCAGCTATCAGAACACCGTCACCACCGGCGTGGTCTCCGGCCTCGGGCGGCAGATCCAGGCCGGTGACGCCAGCCAGACGAGCTCCGAGACGCTCAACAACCTGATCCAGACCGATGCCGCCATCAATCCCGGCAACTCGGGCGGCCCGCTCGTCAACAGCGCCGGCCAGGTCATCGGCGTCAACACCGCGGTCGCCACCAACGCGCAGGGCATCGGCTTCGCGATTCCGATCGACATCGCCAAGCCCATCGCCCAGCAGGCGATCGACGGCATCCAGCCATTCGTCCGCCCCTGGATCGGCGTCTACTACGTCCCGGTCACCAAGCAGGTGGCGGCCGAGGAGGGCCTCGCCGTCGAGTACGGCGTCTGGATCAACCCGCCGGCCAACGGCCAGCCGGCCATCTTCGCCGGCAGCCCGGCCGAGGCGGCCGGGCTCCAGGAGGGCGACATCATCGTCGAGGTCGACGGTGAGCGCATCGACGCCGACCATGACCTGGCGGCTGCGATCGTCTCGCACAACCCCGGCGACACGGTCACCCTGCGCGTCCTCAATGGCTCGTCGACCCGCGAGGTGACGGTCACCCTGGGAACGCTCCCGAGCTGACCCTGCCCGGTGACCGATAGATCGGTCAGACGGACGGCGGGCGGGGACGGCGGAGGCGGACCTCGACCGTATCGAACTCGCCGGGGAGTGGCGCCTCGGGCTTCCGGACGCGCACCTCGACCTTCGTGACCGCCGGCGCCGCGGACAGCACGCCGTCGACGATGGCACTCGCCAGGCGCTCGATGAGCGCGAATCGCTCCTCCTCCACGGCCGATCGGACGACCTCGAAGATCGGTCCGTAGTCGGTCGTGTCGGCCAGGTCGTCGGAGACGGCGGCCCGCGAGAGATCGGTCCACAGGATGACGTCGACCTCGAACGGCTGCGGGGTGACCTGCTCTCCCGGCAGGACCCCGTGGGTGCCGGTGAAGCGCATGCCGCGCAGGACGATGCGGTCGCTCATCGGCGAATGATGGCGTCGGCGACGCGGACCGTGCGGGCGATGTGGGCGACGTCGTGGACGCGGACGACGTCAGCGCCGGCGGCGATGGCCAGGGCGACCGTGGCGGCCGTGCCCTCGACACGCTCGGCGGGGGGAACGCCACCCAGCAGCTCCCCGATGAATCGCTTGCGGCTGGTCCCGATCAGCAGCGGCAGCCCCAGTGCCGCCTTCAGCTCACCCAGGCGGTGCAGGATCTCCAGGTTGTGCTCGCCGGTCTTGCCGAAGCCGATACCCGGGTCGATGAGCAGACGGTCGCGGGCGACTCCCACGTCGAGCGCGGCATCCACCGCGTCGCCGAGCCAGGTGATCACCTCGTCGACCACGTCGCCGGCATACGTCGCCTCGTCCTTGTTGTGCATCAGGACGAGGTGCGCACCCGTCTCGGCGGCGGCGAGCGCGATGTCGGGATCTCGACGCGCGGCCCACACGTCGTTGATCATCCGCGCCCCGGCGGCCAGGGCGGGCCGCGCCACCGAGCCCTTGGACGTGTCGACGCTCACGATGACCTCGGCGCCGAAGCG
>JAICQM010000010.1 GCA_025937875.1 Chloroflexota bacterium | reverse complement strand
GTCGCGGATCCAGCGGATGCGTGCGGCGTCGATCCGCACCGGCACCACCGCGTCGACCTCCACCTGCTGGTCGGGTCGTGTGATGGCCTTGAGCTGCTCGTCGCCCAGCTGGAGGGTGACGAGATTGTGCGACCCCAGCGGCTCGACCACCAGCACCCGGCCGCGCAGCCCAGTGCCATCGTCGCCGCCGATCTCGATGTGCTCGGCACGAATGCCCAACAGCCCCTCGCCGTCGGGTGCGCCATCGGGCTCGACCGCCAGCTCCCCGGCATCGCCGAGATGGGCCACCGCGCGGCCATCGGTACGGGTCACGCGCGCGCTCAGGAAGTTCATCGGCGGGTTGCCGATGAAACCGCCGACGAATCGGTCGACCGGTCCGTCGTAGACCTCGAGCGGCCCGCCGACCTGCACGATCTGCCCGGCGCGCATCACGGCCACGCGGTCACCCATGCTGAGCGCCTCGACCTGGTCGTGGGTGACGTAGATCGTGGTGGACCCGATTTCGCGCAGGAGGCGCTTCAGCTCGGCCCGCGCCTCCAGGCGCAGCAGCGCGTCGAGGTTGGAGAGCGGCTCGTCCATGAGGAGCACGGCCGGCTGCATGGCCAGGGCGCGGGCCACTGCGATCCGCTGGCGTTGTCCGCCCGAGGTGGCGGCCGGGTAGCGATCCAGCAGCTCGGTGATGTGGAGCAGCTCGGCGGCCTCGCCGACGCGCCGGCGCACCTCGTCGCGCGGGGCCTTCGCCATCCGCAGCCCGAAGGCGATGTTCTCGAATACCGTCATATGCGGAAAGACGGCGTAGCTCTGGAACACCATCGCGATCTTGCGGCGGCGCGGCGGCAGCTCGGTGACGTCGCGATCGCCGATCACGATCCGCCCGCCATCGATCTGCTCCAGCCCGGCGATCGAGCGCAGCAGCGTGGTCTTGCCGCAGCCCGACGGGCCCAGCAGGACCATGAACTCGCCGTCGTTCACGGTGAGCGACACGTCGTCCACCGCGCGGACGCCCTTGAACAGCTTGGTGACGCGCTCGACGCGGATCTCAGCCATGGGCGGGGGGCCTCCTCACTTGACGACGCGGCCCCACAGGCCGAGCAGGTACCGGCGGATGACGAAGATGACGATGATGCTGGGGATCAGCATCACGAATCCCGCGGCGAACTGGTAGTAGATCGGGGACTGGGTCAGCGCGGTCAGGATCTTGGCCGGCAGGGTCGGGTTGCGCAGGGTCAGGATGACCGCCGCGAACACGTCGTTCCACGACAGGACCCAGGTGAAGATCGCGGCCGCCGCCAATCCCGGCAGGGCCAGCGGCAGCGAGACCCGGATGAACGCCTGGAGCGGGTTACAGCCCAGCGTCTGCGCCGCCTCCTCCAGCTCCCGCGGAACCGATACGAAGACGCTCGAGGTGATGAGCACCGTGAACGGCAGCGCCAGCGCGGTGTGCATGAACGCGACGCCGATGATCGTGTCGTCGATGTTCCAGACGCGGTACGTGACCGCCAGCGGGATGGCGAGGATCACGATCGGGAAGGCTCGCGTCGACAGGATCACCAGCCGGTAGGCCTGGCGCCCGCGGAACGCGTACCGCGCGATCGCGTAGCCGGCCGGGGCGCCGATCGCCAGCGACATGCCGAGCGTGATGAGCGCCACCCAGACGCTGCGCCAAAAGGAATCGATGACGCCTGACGCGTTGAGGAAGAAGAGGATCGTCTCGGTGCTCACCGCGGTGGGGATGACGCTGCGCGGATAGGTGAAGGCGTCGGCACGTGGTGTGAAGGCGGCCACCGCGATGAGATAGATCGGCACCAGGATGAACAGCGCCAGCAGCACGGCCGCCAGGTACGTCAATCCCAGGCCGATGATCCGCTCGCGCCCCGAGCGGCGGCGGGGGAGCGGGATGCCGTGCGTCGCGCCGGTCACGCCTGGTGCTCCTCGCGGGTCGGCAGCAGGACCAAGAACAGCACCGTGCTGACCAGGGACAGGACCAGGATCAGGCCGGCGTATGCGGCGGCCACGTGGTCGTTGTCGATGTCGGTCGCCCAGCGCTGCGCCTCGCCGGCGAGGACGTCGAGCCCGCTGCCGGCGATGGCGATGACGGTGGCGAAGACCTGAAAGGCGAGGATCGTGCGCAGGATGAGCGCGACCTGCAGGCTGGGCCGCAGCATCGGCAGCACCACGCGCCGGATGCGCTGCCAGGTGGTGGCGCCGTAGACGTCGGCCGCCTCGAGGTACTCGCGCGGGATCGACTGCAGGCCGGCGACGAGGATGATCATGATGATGCTGGTGGCGCGCCACGCCTCGGCGATGACGACGCACATGATCAGCAGCAGGGGCGTCTCTGCGCTCTGCCAGGTGATCGGCCGGTCGATGATCCCCAACCCCTCCAGGATGCTGTTGAGCCACCCGGTCTGGGTGAAGATGCTGACCCAGACGATGCCGGCCGCCAGCTCGCTGATGCCCAGCGGCAGGGCGTAGATGTAGAGCCACATGCCCTGGCCGCGCAGCCGGGCGTTGATGATGAGGGCCATCGCCATAGCGAGGGCGAACTGGATCGGGATGACGAGCACCACCAGGGCCAGGGTGGTGACGAGCGCGTTGCGGAAGCTGGCGTCGCGGAGCATGCGCTCCACGCTGGCCATCGAGAAGGCGCCGTCGGGATCCTGGAAGGCGAGCGTGAACGCCTGGACCATGGGCGTCGCGAAGAAGACGACCAGGAACGCGAGCGACGGGACGAGGAGGGCGTACGGCGCCCACCCCAGCCTGGACTTCACCGATGCTCCACGGCGGTCGAGACCGGGGCGCTCCCGCGTGGGAGCGCCCCGGTCCATCGGTCCGTCATGCGGACGCTACTGCGGCTCGCAGGGGCCGTCGCTGGGCGGATCGGGCGCCCAGCAGGCCGCACCGGTGGCCTCGAAGATGTCCTGCAGGTTGGGCAGCAGCCCGGCCAGCACCTCGGCTGGGTCCTGGCCCTCCACCACGATCTGCGCGAAGGCATCCTTGAAGACCTGGCTGTAAGCGCCGCCCTGGTCACCCAGCCCCACCGGCAGCAGCGCCGGCAGCGCGTCGTCGGCCGCGGTCTGCGCCGCGACGGCGTCGGCCTCGGCCTGCAGGCCCGGATCGAGGTCACCCGGCAGCTCCGAGCCGATGACCGGGAAGAAGGACACCGCGCTCAGCGTGGTGGCCTGCGTCTCCGGCGAGAGGAGGTACTTGATGACCTCCTTCGCACCCTCGACGTTGGGGGCGCCGGTCGGGATGCCGAGGCCGGCCACGACCGGCATGAAGGCCTTGCCCTCGGGGCCGGACGGGACCGGGAAGGCGACGAAGGCCTCCGGATCCGATTCGAGGGCCTCGATGAGGCGGGCGACGTGGTCCCAGGCCACCCATACCTCGCCGGACTGGAGTGGCTCCTGCATGAAGCCATACGTCGTCGACTGCGGGTTCACGTACTGCCAGGTATCGGTCATCCAGCCCCACATCTCGACTGCGGCATCGCTGGTGAATGTCGTGTTCACGCCACCGGTGAAGGCCGGATACGCATAGCCCTGGAAGAACCGATGCAGCAGCCCGTCCTCGCCGGCAGGGAAGCCGAGCTTGCGCTCGCCGGTCTCGGATTCGATGTTGGCGCCCCACTCGGTGAGCTGCTCCCAGGTGAGGTCGTTGACGTCGGCGCCGTCGGGCAGGTAGTCGAGCGCCTCGGTGCGGGCGACCATGATGTACGTCGCCTGCATCCACGGGATGTAGAGCTGCTGGTCGGTGCCGACCTTGCCGAGATCGAGGTAATCCTGGTTGATGCCCAGGTCGGCCAGCTCCTCGGCCACGTCGGAGAGGTCGGTCAGGACGTCGTTGGCCGCGAAGGCCTGGAACTCGCCGTCGAGGCCGCCGATGAGGCTGATGTCGCCCTCGCCGGTCTCGGCCTGGGCGTTGATCTGGTCGTTGAACGGGCCGGATTCGGCGCCGATGAACTCGACCTCGCCCTCGAAGTCGGCCAGGATCTCGTTGCTCATCAGCTCCGCCTCGGCGGTCGGGGCCAGCTGGCTCGAGATCATGACCACCTCGCCGTCGGCGGGCTCCCCACCGGCCGGGCCGCTCGTGCCCGGGCTGGCCGAGGGGCTGGTGCAGGCGGCGAGCGCGAGCGTGATCGCCGCCGCGGCAGCCGGCAGCCGCCATCTCGTGGTTCGGATGTCAGACATGGATTCCGTCTCCTCCTGGGATGCCTGGACTGGACCGATCTTCGTGGTCCCGGATTGCGTCGGCGGCCGGACAGCCGCACGAGCGTCGGATGCGAGGCGTGGCGGTGATGCGGACGACCCGGGGTGGGGCGAGGGGTTGCGCGATGCGTTGCAGCAGCAGCTCCGCCGCCCGGGCGCCCATCTCGACCGCGTTGACCGCGATCGTCGTCAGCGGCGGTACCGTCAGCTCGGCCCACGCGATGTCGTCGAAGCCGACGACCGCCGTCGCGGGGCCGTCGGCGTGGGCGCGCAGCTGGTGGATGGCCCCGATGGCCATGGCGTCGTTGACGGCCACGATCGCCTGGACTCGCTCCCCGGCGAGCAGGGTCGCGGTGGCGGAGGCGCCGTCGCGCATGGTCGTCTCGGTGGCGTGCACGACACGGGTCGGCAGCCCGGCCGCCTCCATCGCCGTTGTGTAGCCGGCGACGCGCTCCGCCGTGCTGGGCCAGTCGTCCGGGCCGGCGATGCACGCCACATCCCGGTAGCCATGGTCGGCCAGCAGGTGGATGGTGAGCGCCTCGACCGCCGGCCGGTTGTCGGCCGCGACGGCATCGGTGTCGTCGTGCAGGTTGTCGACGAGGACCGTGGGCCGCCTGGCACGTAGAGCGTCCACGGCGTGGTGCGGGAACGCGGGGCCGAGCAGGATGGCACCGTCGCTCCGCCCGGGGCGCAGGGCGGGAAGGCGGGACAGGGAGTCGACCGCCTCGTCGTCGGCGGTCACGTACAGCAGGTCATGGCCGGCCGCGCGCAGGGCGCGCGCCACGCCGTGCAGGACGCGGGAGCCGAAGGTTCCCTCGCCGCCGGCGGGGTACTGGCGGTGATGGACGAGCAGCGCCACGGTTGCCGTCTTCGAAAGTGACAGATCACGCGCCGCACGATTGGGGACGTAGTCGAGGCTCTGGACCGCCTCGTCCACCCGCGCCTGCGTGGCGGCCGCGACGTAGCGCCGGCCGTTGAGGGCGCGGGACGCCGTGGCCTCCGAGACCCCGGCCCGGCGTGCGACGTCGGCGAGCGTGGCTGGCATGTCGACCGACCGCATCCTCCCTCTGCAAGCGGTTCCCTCTGGAAGCGCTTGCAGAGGCTAGCACGCCGGGGCAAGCGAGCTTCGACGGCCGATTCCGCGTCTGGGCTCCTGCCGCGCTGCGCCATTGACCGATATATCGGCCGGTTTCGGCATGAGCTGCGGTTTGTGCTGCGTTTGGCCGATATATCGGTCGCTATCCGGCACGAGGGGCGCCATGATGCGGCGTTCATGCTCGACAGTGGCCGATATATCGGCCATTTCCCGCACGAACGGGCCCCTATGCCGCATTCGGCCGAAATTTCGGTCACGACCGCTCCCCGCGCTCGATGCGCGGGGTGGCGAAGAGCGCCACGGAGTTGGGGGCGGGTGGCCCTCGGGTGCTCCCTCGCGCGGACCTCGCCCATGTGCGCTGGGGCGCACGTAACTACGAGGCAGGGGCCGAAATGGGGCCCTTCGTGCTCGAATCGTGCGCCGGGGCGCACAGCGTGGGGCGAAAGACCCTCGAAACGAGGCTTGCTTCGTAGTTAGGTGCGCTGGGGCGCAAGCCGACTGGGAGAATTGCCACGATGTGCGGCGGGGCGCACGCCCCGGATGCAGTGAGCGGCGTCGGACCAGGGTCAGGCGCGGTCGGTGTGGGGGCCGACTACACTTCGCAGCCATGCCATCGCTGCCCGTCGTCGCCATCGTCGGCCGTCCCAACGTGGGCAAGTCGACCCTCTTCAACCGCCTGATCGGGGAGCGGGTGGCGATCGTGGAGGATGTGCCCGGCACGACGCGCGACCGCGTCTACGGCACTGCCGAGTGGCGCGGCCGCGAGTTCACCGTGGTCGACACCGGGGGCCTCGAGCTTGAGCCGGGCAGCGAGATCGAGGAGCGGGTGCAGGACCAGGCGCGGGTCGCGATCGAGGAGGCGGACGTGATCCTGTTCGTCGTCGATGCGGCGGCCGGCATCGCGCCGCTCGACCACGAGGTCGCCGACCGCCTGCGCCGCAGCCCCAAGCCGGTGCTGCTGGTCGTCAACAAGGCCGATAACCCGCGCCGCGAGCACGAGGGCGCCGAGTTCTACGCGCTCGGCTTCGACCCGACCCTCACCGTCAGCGCCCAGCACGGCCGCAACACCGGTGACCTCGCCGACGAGATCGTCGATCGCCTCCCGCCCGCCGCGCCATCGGTCCAGGCGGATCACGAGCTGAGCGAGGAAGAGCTCGCCGAGCTATCCGAGACCGACATGGGACCGCCCATGGTGGCGATCGTCGGCCGCCCCAACACCGGCAAGTCGACGTTCGTCAACCGCGTCCTGGGCGCGGATCGAATGATCGTGGCCAGCACGCCGGGGACCACGCGCGACCCCATCGACACCGAGATCGTGCTCGACGGCGAACCGATGGTCCTCATCGACACCGCCGGCATCCGGCGCCGCGGAGCGATCGACCGCGGCATCGAGCGCTACTCGGTCCTGCGCAGCCTGAAGGCCATCGACCGCGCCGACGTCGCGATCGTGATGACCGATGGCACCGAGGGCTACACCGCCCAGGACGCGCACGTCGTGGGTTACGTGCTCGAGGCCGGGAAGGGGATCGTGCTCGTCATCAACAAGTGGGACGCGGTCGAGAAGGATGAGCACACCGCCGACCGCTGGCTGAAGGGCCTGCGGCGCGATGCCCCGTACCTGGCCTGGGCCGACATCGTGTTCGCCTCCGCCCTCACCGGGCAGCGGGTCGACCGGATCCTGCGCGAGGCGCGCACCGTGGCCGAGGAACGGTACCGTCGGGTGCCGACCGGTGAGCTGAACCGGGTCGTGATGGACGCCGTGCGCGCCCATCCGCCGTCGCACGTTCGCAACCGGCTGCCGAAGATCTTCTACGCCACCCAGGTCGCGGTGGGACCGCCGACGTTCGTCGTGTTCGCCAACGACCCGTCGCTCATCCACTTCTCCTACAAGCGCTACCTGGAGAACCGGATCCGCGAGGCGTATGGGTTCCTGGGCACGCCGATCAAGCTCATCTTCCGCGAGCGCGAGTCGGAGGATGACGCCCGCCGGGCGTCGAAGCCACGGCGTCGCAGCGCGAAGGACCGCTGAGGCCGGCTCAGGAGGGGGCCGGGAACCGGGCGTCGTGCCCGGTCCCCGGTCGCATCGGCTACTTGGGCTGCGGAGGCACGAGGCACGCCACCGGGTCGCTGGCGTTGCCGTCGTCGTCGACCGCGAACACGAGCGCGTCGCCCGTGCCCCAGATGTGCCACGCCACCGCGCTGCCGGGACCGCCCATCGGTCGCTGGGTCGGCGCACGGTTGGCCTCGGTGTATTTGATCCGGGTGCCGGAGGCGAACGGACCGAAGACGGTGCCGCTGCCGCCGTCCATCACGAAGATCTCGGGATCGGGGTCGACCGCATCGGTCGCGGTCAGCTCGTAGAACCCGTCCTCGTTCTGGCCCTTGTGGTTCGGGAGGTTGGATCCCGCGCGCGGCACGTTGCCGCCGGAGGGATTGGTCGTCTCGGTGCATGCCGGGAGCGGCGCGGTCGTGTCGACCCAGTGCTTGACGGCGCCGGCGCAATCGGTCGCGCCGCCGAGAACGGTGAAGCACGCGCTGATCGCGTCGTCACCGAGCCCGGTCGGTCCCTGGGCCGCGGTGTAGGTCCAGGTCACCGATCCGGAGGCGTCCGTCGTGCAGTCCGCGTTGGGGCTGCACTCGCCGGCGTCGCTCACCTGGCCGGCATTCGGGCCGGAGGCGATGGAGAAGCTGACCAGGCGCCCGCCGACCGTCCCCGGCTCACCGGCGATCGTCGCCGTGACGCTGTGGGTCTGGCCGGGCGTGCCCAGCTCGTTGGTCGCCTCGGCAGGCGCGAGGCTGATCTGGAACAGGTACACCGTCTCGCACTCGGTGACCGAGCCGGCGCCGCCGACATCGGTTCCGTTGGCGGTGACGCAGAGGACCCGGGCGCCCGGCGCCAGGCCCGTCGCGGTGGTGGCATAGGTCACGCTGGCCGGCCCGGTCTGGGGCAGGTCGGGATCGATCTCGCTGTTCGGGATCGGCGCCTCGGCGCCGCCGTCGACCGACAGCGTGAGCGAGTCGAGCGTGGACCCGATGAGGTCGGGGATCAGGTCGGGCAAGTTGGCCGGCGCCGCGACCGCGGTGCAGCTGCCGCCGGTGTCGTCGGCGATCTGCTGCAGCGTGCCGTCGGTGCCGCCGCTGCACGAGCTGCCGCCGCCCACGGCGATCGACTGCGCGACCGCGCCCGTGCCGACCACGGCTGACAGGGCTCCGGCGAACGCGCCACCGCCCTGGTTGCTGAGCCCGTCGGACATGAAGATGACGATGTTGGTGCCGTTGGTGCTGGCGCCGAGTGCCGTCGAGACCGCGGTCAGCCCGGCGGCGAAGTCGGTCCCGTCACAGCCGACGTTTCGCGCCGCGAACTGGGACAGGCCGGCGGTGCAGTCGGACGTGAACGCGGACGAGGCGACGGTGGCGAGGTTGGTCCCCGCGTCCGGCGCGGTGATGAGCTGGTCGCCGGCATCGGGCGCCATGTCGCCGACGGCTCCCTCCTCGCCATAGACCACGACGCTGACCTCGTCGACCGAGCCCTCGGCCACGGCGGCCGCGTTCAGCTCGAGGACGAAGGCGATCTCGCAGTCGATGATGGTGTTGGAGGCGCCGTCGCCGTTCCGGTCGCCGCCGCAGTCGCCGCCCGACGGGTTGAGGGCGGAGAACGACACGTCGATGACGTAGACGAACGTCGCGTCGGGCTCCCCCTCGCCGACCGATGCCGTGCCGGAGACCGGCACGTCGGTGGTGGCCGACCCGCTGGGGACGATGAACTCGTCACCAGTCGTCGGGTCGTCGATCGTCACCGAGATCGGTGTGCCGTTGGGCAGGGTCGCGTCGGCGGCGTAGGTGGGGGTGATGACCAGCGCCAGCAGCGCAAGCGCCGTGATGACGGCGCGCGCCGTCGTGGTCCGTGGTGTGATCACTTCGGGTATCCCCTCGTGTGCTCGGATTGGGGATCACGCACCGGGCAGTGATGCGGAGCGGGGCCGTCGGCGGGTGGACCGCATGCTCATGCGTCCGCCCGAAGGGTCTGCGGCGATCGCGCGCCACGCGGTGCCCGATGGCGCTGCGGCCGCATCCTCGGCTCGACTCCGAGACCGTGACCCCTGCTCCGCAGGTGTACCGCTGCCGTCGCGCCGGGACAATCGCTCAGTGGTACGGGCGGGCGCTTACGTTGTGGTGGGTGCAGCCGTGCACCGCTGCTATCCTCGGGCCCAGATGAGCGACCAGATCGGGGTCATCGGCGCCGGTGCCTGGGGCACTACGCTCGCCATCCAGCTCGCCGCCGCGCAACGTCCGGTGGCGCTCTGGACCCACTCGCCGGAGGCCGGTGAGCGGCTGGCCCACCAGCGGCGAAACGAGCGCTACCTGCCCGGCATCACCTTCCCACCCAACCTGCGCGTCGCGACCGACGACGCCCATCTCGCCGAGCCCTATCGCCTCTACGTGGCCGCCGTCCCATCCGCCCACCTGCGCGCCACGCTCCGTGCCCTGGCCCCCTCCCTCCACGCGGGCGTACCGGTGCTGTCCGTCGTGAAGGGAATCGAGGAGGGGAGCCACGCGCGCATGAGCGAGGTCGTCGCCGCTGAGCTGCCGGGCCGCTCGATCGCCGTTCTGTCGGGGCCCAACCTGGCCCGCGAGATCGCCGGCGGCAAGCCGGCCGGCACCGTGATCGCGTCCGAGGACGCGGAGCTCGCGAGCGACCTGGCCGCGCTCCTCGGCAGCGAGCGCTTTCGCGTGTACACCAATCGCGACGTGGTGGGCGTGGAGCTGGCCGGGGCGCTGAAGAACGTCGTCGCCCTGGCGGCGGGGATGGTCGACGGGCTGGCATTCGGCGACAGCGCCAAGGCGGGCATCATCACCCGCGGCCTGGCCGAGATCACGCGGCTCGGCGTGGCCGCCGGCGCGCATCCGCTCACCTTCGCCGGCCTGGCCGGCGTGGGCGACCTCATCGCCACCTGCATGTCGCCGCTGTCGCGCAACCGTCGCGCCGGCGAGCTCATCGCGACCGGTGTGCCATGGGAGGAGGCACGGGGCCAGCTGTCCGGCGTGGCGGAGGGGGTGGCGACGGTGAATGGCGCGCTCGAGCTGGCTGCCCAACACGGCGTGGAGCTGCCCATCGCCGAGCAGGTGCGGGCCGTGATCCACGAGGATCGCTCGCCCCTCGAGGCGG
Source organism: Chloroflexota bacterium (assembly GCA_025937875.1). Lineage (GTDB taxonomy): Bacteria > Chloroflexota > Limnocylindria > QHBO01 > QHBO01 > JAICQM01. The sequence continues at coordinate 17,269 of JAICQM010000010.1, read as the reverse complement.
TGGCCGAGCTCATGGGCCGCGAGACGAAGGACGAGCTGGCCGGCTGACGGGCCGCGCGTCCGTATCGGGCTATACTCGGGCCGGTCCGGCGGGGTGTAGCGCAGTTGGTTAGCGCACTAGTCTGGGGGACTAGAGGTCGCCGGTTCGAGTCCGGCCACCCCGACCACCCTCCGCCCCCCGTGTCGCCGCGGTTCCGTGCGGGCGACCGTTCGGCTACCCTGTCGCCATGGGCATGGATCGAGTCTTCCAGATTCTCATCAACGCGGCCGCGCTATGGGTCGCGACGCAGATCGTCCCGGGGCTCAGCTTCGTGGGTGAATGGTGGAAGCTGCTCATCGTGGCGCTCGCCTTCAGCCTGGTGAACTCGTACCTCAAGCCGGTGCTGCGGATCCTGACCTTCCCGATCACGATGATCACGATGGGGCTGTTCCTCCTCGTCATCAACGCGCTGATGTTGCTCCTCGTGGGGGCCATCTCCGCCGAGCTCAACCTGGGTTTCTCGGTGGCCGACTTCTGGGCCGCCCTGCTGGGGGCGATCGTCGTGTCACTGGTGGGGCTGGTGCTGAGCATGTTCGTCGGCGCCGGCCGGATGGTCACCTGACCTTCGCCCACCCTGGACCGATGCCCCACGCTCCGCGGCTCGCGGTGCCACTGCTGGCCGTGGCCACGGCGCTGCTGGTGGCCCTCGCCGGGCCGCTGATCCTCTTCAACCCGTGGTTCGTCTCGCTCGAGCAGCAACGGGCGGGGGCCGCCATCCTGCTGGGCGCCACGCAGTCCCAGGTCGACGCCGCGACCCTCGCGATCCTGGGCGACATCTGGACCGGCGGCGACTTCGGGGTCAGCCTCACGGAGGGCGGGGCCCCGGCGCTCGATGCCTTCGAGCGCAGCCACATGGTCGATGTCGGCGGCCTCGTGCGCGTGCTGGGCCTCGTGGCGCTGGCGGCCGTGGTCGTGGGGCTGCTCGCCGGGCGCGCCCTGCGTGGGCGACCACGGGCGATCGGGACGGCGCTGGTGGCCGGCGCGGCGACGGTCGGGGCGGCCGGGGTTGCCGCGGCGCTCGTGTTCGCGGTGGCCTTCGACGCGGCGTTCCTCGCCTTCCACCAGGTGTTCTTCCGCGAGGGAACGTACCTGTTCGGCCCCGATTCGACCCTGATCCGGTTCTTCCCCGAGCAGCTGTGGTACGAGGCATCCCTGGCGGCGGGGGCGCTGATCGTGCTCAGCGCCGTGGCGGTGGCATTCGCCGGCTGGCGCCTGCTGCGCGGCCCTGGCAGCGCCGCGGTCTGAGCTCCTCCGGCCCTGGTCGGCGCCGTGGAGCGCTCGGCTACACTCCGGCGATGGCAGGTGGGTTCCGGGTGGCGCGCATCGCGGGGATCCAGATCGCCGTGCACGCCAGCTGGCTGGTCATCTTCTTCCTGGTCACCTACTCGCTGGCCGCGTCGCAGTTCCCGGACCAGTTCCCTGGCTGGTCGCGGCCGCTGTACTGGGTCGTGGCCGGTGCCACCAGCCTGCTCTTCTTCGCCAGCGTGCTGGCCCACGAGCTGAGCCATGCCCTGGTGGCAAGGCGCTTCGGCGTGCGCGTCACCAGCATCACGCTCTTCATCTTCGGCGGGGCGGCGAACCTCGAGGAGGAGCCGAAGCGGGCGCGTGACGAGGCGCTCATCGCCGCCGCCGGTCCGGTCGCCAGCCTGCTCATCGGCGGCGTGATGCTGGCGGTCGACGCGCTGGTGGCGCAGCCGCAGCTGCGTGCGCTGGTCGGCTGGCTGGGCTTCATCAACATCACGCTTGGGCTGTTCAACCTGCTGCCCGGCTTCCCGATGGACGGCGGGCGGATCCTGCGCGCCGTCCTGTGGCGGGTGCGCGGCGAGCGGTACGCGGCCACGCGCAACGCGGCCGGCGTGGGTCGCTTCTTCGGGTACCTGCTCATGGCGCTCGGCGTCTTCCTGGCGCTCCAGCGCGGGGGCCTGTTCGCCGGGATCTGGATCGCGCTCATCGGCTGGTTCATCTCGACCGCTGCCGAGGCGGCGGTGGCGCAGCTGTCCGTCGAGCGCAGCCTGCGCGGCGTGAAGGTGCGCGACGTGATGGAGGCCGATCCGCCGAGCGTGGGGCCGAACGAGACGGTGGCCGAGCTCGTCAACGAGCGCATGCTGCGCGGCGAGGAGCGCTCGGTCCTCGTCCGCCACGACGACGGCGGCCTGGCCGGGATCGTGACCCTCTCCGACGTCCGGCGGCTGCCGCGCGAGAGCTGGGACGGCGCACGCGCAGTCGACATCATGACCCGGCACGCCGACCTCGCCACCGTCGGTCCCGACGCCACCGCCGAGGACGCCATGCAGCTCCTCGGCTCGCGGGAGGTTGGCCAGCTCCCGGTCGTCGAGGGCGACGGGCGCACCGTGCTCGGGCTCGTCACGCGGGCCGGCATCCTGCGCCTCATCGACACCCGGACCAAGCTGGGCATCTGACCGATGCTCTCGCTCGAGGCCGCCCTCGACCGCCTGCTGGCCCGCGCCCACCCGACGAGCGCCGAGACGGTGGCGCTGGCCGATGCGCACGGCCGGGTTCTGGTGGATCCGGACGTCCTGGCGCGCCACGACGTCCCGCCGGTCGCGAACAGCGCCATGGATGGCTGGGCGGTCCGGTCCGGCGACCTGCCAGGCCGGCTGCCGATCGGCGGCGAGGCCGCAGCCGGTGGCGCGCCGCCGGCGCTGGTTGCGGGTGCCGCGGTTCGCATCATGACCGGTGCGCCGCTGCCTGCCGGCGCCGATACCGTCGTCCCCATCGAGGATGCGAAGGAGGAGGGCGGGGGTGTGACCCTGCCGGCCGCGACGCCCGGAACGCACGTTCGGCCGGCGGGCGGGGATACGCGAGCGGGCACCACGGTGCGGCTCGATGGCCCGCTGGGCCCCGCGGAGCTGGCCGTCCTGGCCAGCCTGGGCGCCGGATCGGTGGCGGTGCGGCGGTCGCCGGTCGTCGCGATCGTGTCGACAGGGGACGAGCTCGTCGCGCCCGGTGAACCCCTCGGGCCGGGGCAGATTTACGACGCCAACTCGGCGGCGCTCGCGGCGGCAGTGCGCGAGGCGGGCGGACGGCCGCTCGTCCCCGAGCGGATCGCCGACCGCGCGGACGCGGTGGGGGCCGCCCTCGATGCCGCCACGGCCGAGGCCGACCTCGTCGTCACGTCGGGCGGTGTGAGCGTCGGCCGCCACGACCACGTGCGTGCCGTCCTGGAGGTGGGCGGGGGCGTCGACTTCTGGCGGGTGGCGGTGCAGCCCGGCAAGCCCCTGTTGGTCGCCGAGCACCGCGGGACGACGGTGATCGGCCTGCCCGGCAACCCGGTCAGCGCCCTGGTCACGTTCGAGCTCTTCGTGCGTCCCTACGTGCGCGCCCTGCTCGGGCTCGCCGGGGATGGCCGCGCCCATCCGCGCGTCACGATGGCCGATGCGGCGAGCAAGGACCCACAGCGGCGTGCCTTCCTGCGTGTCCGCGTGGGGCCGGACCTCGTCGCGCGCAGCGCCGGCGGCCAGGGATCGGCGCAGCTGCGCCCCCTGGCGGACGCAAACGCCCTGCTCGTCGTGCCGGAGGGCGAGGCGGCGACGGTCGCCGGCGCCGCGTACGAGGCGATCCTCATCGGTGCGGTGGGATGAGGCCCAGCCATCTCGGTCCCGACGGCGAGGCGCGCATGGTCGACGTCGGCGGCAAGCCGATCACCGCCCGCCGCGCCGTCGCCGCGGCGACCGTCCGCATGCGTCCCGAGGTGCTGGCCACGCTGCTCGATGCCGGCGGGCCGAAGGGTGACGCCCTCGCCGTCGCACGCGTGGCGGGAATCGCGGGTGCCAAGCGCACCGCCGACCTGATTCCGCTGTGCCACCCGCTGCCGCTGGACCGGGTTGCCGTGGAGCTCACGCCGGATCGGGCAGCCGGCACGGTCGTCATCCGGACCGAGGCGCGCGCCACGGCGCGCACCGGCGTCGAGATGGAGGCGCTCACCGCCGCGACCGTTGCCGCCCTGACGCTGTACGACATGGCCAAGGCGCTCCAGCGCGACATCGTCGTCGAGCGCATCGAGCTGCTGGAGAAGGAGGGAGGTTCCAGCGGGGCGTACGCGAAGGATGCGGCCACCCCGGCTGCGCCCGCCCACGAGACGGTGGTGGTGACCTGCTCGAGCCGCTCCGCCGCCGGGACGCGCGAGGATACCGCCGGACCGGCGCTGGTGGCCGCCCTGCGCGAGGCGGGCTTCGACGCGGCGTCCGAGCCGATCGTCGTCGCCGACGACGAGACGGCCATCGCGACCGTGCTGGCCCGGCTCGCCGACGACGGCCATCGCCTGGTGATCACGACCGGCGGCACCGGGCTCGCCGCGACCGACGTCACGCCCCAGGCCACGCGGCGGATCCTCGACCGCGAGGCATCGGGCCTGGTCGAGCTCATGCGGGCCGCCGGCCTGGCCTCCACGCCCATGGCCGCGCTGTCGCGTGCCGTCGCCGGCACCCGAGGCGGGACGCTGATCGTCAACCTGCCCGGCTCACCGAAGGGTGCCCTCGAGTCGATGTCGGCGATCCTCCCCGTCCTGCGTCACGCGCTCGACCAGCTGGCCGGGGGCGACCACTCCTAGGCGCTCGGCACGCTCGTCCGCGGCTACCATGGCGCCACCCATGGAAGCCACCATCCCGTACTACTTCATGATCGTCGCGCCGGTGGGGGCGGCGATCGCCCTGTTCTGGCGCCGTGCCGGTCAGCACATGGCGGTCCTCCGCGCCGGGCGGCCGCTCGATCGCTCGGACCGGCCGCTGGAGCGGATCAAGGGCCTGGGCGTCTTCGTGTTCGGCCAGAAGCGGCTGCTCAACGACATCGGTCCCGGCCTGGCCCACGCCTTCATCTTCTGGGGCTTCCTGGTCCTGCTGGTGACCACCGGGAACTACCTGACCAACGGTCTGGTGGAGGCCATCCTGGCCTGGCCGCTCGGCGGCGTGCTGTGGAACGTGGCGGTGTTCTTCGCCAACCTGTTCATCGGGCTCATCCTGGGTGCCCTCGCGTACGCGGCGTGGCGGCGGGTCGTGACGCGCCCGGCCCGCCTGGCGCTGAGCCGCGACGCGTTCATCATCCTGGGCCTCATCTTCGGCATCGTCCTGACCGAGCTGTTCGGCGACGCGTTCCGCTACGTCGCCCTCTCAGACGACCCGAGCCGCTCGGTCGCGATCCTGGCCGGGCCGCTGAGCTCGGCGCTCACCGGCATCGGGCCGGCCGCCGGCGCAGCCGGCTACGGAGTCATGGGCTGGGCGCACATCCTCCTGGTGCTGGGCTTCGGCGCGTACCTGCCCTACAGCAAGCACCTCCACATCCTGTCCAGCGAGCCGAACGTCTATTTCCGCAACCTGGAGCCGCGCGGCGCGCTGCGTTCCATGGACCTGGAGGCGGAGGGCGGTGACGGCGAGGAGGTGACGTTCGGCGCCAAGGGTCTCAAGGACCTCACCTGGCGTCACCTGCTCGATGGCCTGTCGTGCACCGAATGCGGGCGCTGCATGGAGTTCTGCCCGGCGTCGATGACCGGCAAGACGCTCTCGCCCAAACACTTCATGGAGGGGCTGCGCGACCAGATCGTGCTGGCCGAGACGGCGCTGGCGTCGGCCGCCTCTGCCCAGCGCGCGGCGAAGGGCGGCGTGGCGGGCGGCGTCGAGGCGTCGGACACCGCGCTGGGGCTGGCCCGCGAGCGGGCCGCCGAAGCGTTGGCCCTGCCGCTGGTCGACAACGCGATCCCCGAGGAGGCGGTCTGGCAGTGCACGACCTGCGGCTGGTGCGTGGAGGGCTGCCCGGTGCTGATCGAGCACGTCGACTCGATCGTCGAGATCCGGCGCAACCTGGTGCTGGAGGAGGGCCGTAATCCCAAGGAGCTCAACACCGCCTTCCGCAACATGGAGACCGCCGGCAACCCGTGGGGCCAGCCGCGCGCCGCGCGGCTGGACTGGGCCAAGGGCATGGACGTCCCCGTGCTGGCCGATGCCACCGACCGCCTCAATCCGGCCCACGCCGAGCGGAGCGGCGTTCCGCCCTGGCGCACCATCGTCGGCAGCGGCGGGCATGCCGTGCCGGATGCGATCGCGGGGGGCGAGACCATCCTCTACTGGGTCGGCTGTGCCGGCGCGTTCGACGACCGCAACCGCAAGGTGGTGCGCGCCATGGCCCAGCTGCTGCGCCAGGCGGAGGTGCCGTTCGTCGTCCTCGGCGCCGGCGAGACCTGCAGCGGCGACCCGGCGCGCCGGGCGGGCAACGAGTACCTGTTCCAGATGCTCGCCGAGGAGAACGTGACGACGCTGTCGGCGGCCCACCGCGACCATGGCATCTCGACCATCGTGGCCTCGTGCCCGCACTGCTTCAACACGATCCGCAACGAATACCCGCAGTTCGGCCTGACCGGCGTCGAGGTCATCCATCACACCCAGCTCCTGGATCGGCTCGTGGCCGAGGGGCGGCTGGTGCCGGCGGCGCACCACGAGGCGGTGGTCGCCTACCACGACGCCTGCTACCTGGGCCGCTACAACCAGGTCTACGACGAGGGTCGCCGTGTCGTCGAGTCCGTGCCGGGGCAGAGCGTCGTTGAGATGGAGCTCCATCACCGCAAGGGGATGTGCTGCGGGGCCGGGGGAGCGCGGATGTGGATGGAGGAGCACGAGGGGCAGCGGATCAACCATCGCCGCACCGAGCACGCACTGGCGCTCGATCCGGATGCCATCGCCACCGCCTGCCCGTACTGCCTGATCATGCTGCGCGACGGCGTGACCGACCTGCAACGGACCGATGTCGAGGTCCGCGACGTGGCCGAGCTGCTCGCCGACGCCACCGGCGCCTGGAACGCCGCGCCGCCGGTGGACTAGGCCCACGAAATCCGCGAACGGATGCGGATTCCGCAGGAAATCGCGTCCGTGACGCCGGAAAGGTTGTGACCACCCCGGCCCTCGCGTACGATTCGCGCATGGTGATGCGTTCCCTTCCCGCCGCCGGCGGTCGCCGCCCGCTCCTCGACGACCTCGACAAGGCGATCATCAAGTGCCTCCAGCTCGACGGGCGTCGTCCCTACGCCCAGATCGGCCGCGAGCTGAAGGTGCCGGAGGCCACGGTGCGACAGCGGGCGGAGCGACTCATCAGCCGGGGCGTGGTGCAGGTCGTCGGCGTGACCGATCCGCTGGCGATGGGATTCGGGCAGCCGGCGTTCATCGGCCTGCACGTCGATTCGAACCGGATCGAGGACACCGCGGAGCGGCTCGCCGCGCTGGAGGAGGTGACGTACGTCGTCGTCACCGCCGGCCGCTTCGACATGATCTGCGAGGTGGTGTGCGAGGACAACGAGCACCTGCTGCGGGTCCTGACCGAGGAGATCGCGGCCATCGACGGCATCCGCAGCACCGAGACGATGGTCGAGCTGCGCTTCGTGAAGGAGAGCTACCGGTGGGGCACCCGATGACCGACGTGGCCGAGACTCGCGCACGCAGCGTCGACCGCGACCGGGTCCACGCGATCGGGGCGCGCGAGGAGGCCGCCTACCGCGAGCGCACCCCGCGCAGCGCCGAGCTGTACGCCCGGGCGCGCCGGGCGCTGCCGCTGGGCGTCGCCAGCTCGTTCCAGGCCTACGACCCGTATCCGCTGTTCATGACCGACGGGCGGGGGAGCCGGATCTGGGACGCGGACGGCAACGAGTACATCGACTTCGACATGGCGTTCGGCGTGCTTGCGGCCGGACACTCGCACCCCGTCCTCGCCGCAGCGCTCCAGCGCCGAGTGGCCAACGGAACGTGCTTCACGTTCCCGGTCGAGGACGGCATCGCCCTGGCGGAGGAGATCAAGCGCCGTTTCGGCGTCGACCTCGTGCGCTTCAGCAATTCGGGCACCGAGGCCACCATGGACGCCATCCGCGTCGCGCGCGGCTACACCGGCCGCGAGAAGATCATCAAGTTCGAGGGCGGCTACCACGGCCACCACGACGACGTGCTGGTCAGCATCCAGCCGCCGCGCGACGCGATGGGCACCCGCGAGTCCCCGAACACCGTTCCCGCCACCGCCGGCCTGCCGGCCAGCCGGCTGGCGGAGACGATCATCGCCCCGTTCAACGAGCCCGACCTGTTGGCCGATATCCTGGCCGCCCACGCCGGCGAGATCGCGGCCATCATCACCGAGCCGGTGCAGTTCAACATCGGCGTCGCGCCGCCGCGGCCCGGGTTCCTGGAGCGGCTCCGCGACCTGGCGACCGAGCACGGCGCCATGCTCATCTTCGACGAGGTCAAGACCGGGGTCGTGCTGGCCTACGGCGGCGCGACCGAGCACTTCGGCGTCCAGCCGGATCTCGTCTGCCTCGCCAAGAGCATCGGCGGCGGGATCCCCATCGGCGCCTTCGGCGGTCGCGGCGACGTGATGCGCGCCATAGAGACCCTCGAGGGCACGCCGGCGTTCAGCGAGACGGCGGCCGGGACCGCCCTCGACACGTCGACCCTCACCGGCGGCGCGACGCGCGTGGCGCACCTGGGCACGTTCAACGGCAACCCGCTGTCGATGACCGCGGGGCTGACGACGCTGACCGAGATCCTGACCCGCGACGTGTACCCCGAGCTCCACCGCCTTGCCGATCGTCTGACGGCCGGCTGCCAGGCCGTGCTCGACGAGTTCGAGCTGCCCGGCTATGCCATCAACGTCGGGCCCAAGGGCTGCGTGATGTTCACGCCGGAGCGCGTGACGAACTACCGCGACTTCATCGGCCTCGACACCGAGCTGTGGTCCGCCTGCTTCTACTTCCTGGCCAACCGCGGCATCCTGTTGCCGCCCGGACCGGACGACCAGTGGACGCTGTCGGTGCAGCACACCGATGCCGAGATCGACCGCCATGTCGACGCGTTCCGCGACTTCGCCGCCGAGCTGACGGGCTGACCGATGCTCGAGCGCTGGGCCGCCTCGCTGGCCGGAGTCTCGGGCGCCATCGCGTCGGCGACGGGCGGGGCGTTCCGGGCGCTCGGCAGGCCCGGCCGGCTGCTCCAGGACTTCCTCAACGGTTCGTGGCTGGGTCATCCGCTGCACCCGGTCCTGACCGACGTCGTGGTGGGCGCGGCGACCGTGGCGGTCATGCTCGACGTCCTGCGCATCGTCTTCCGCGTGCCGGGCCTCGAACTGGCCACGACGTGGACCGTGGCGCTCACCGTGCTGTCGGCGCTCGGCACCATCGTCACCGGCCTGACCGACTTCAAGGACACCGCGCCGGGAAGCAACAGTCGGAACGTGGCCGGGCTGCATGGCCTCATCAACATCGGCGGCACGGCGCTCTTCGCGGTCGCCCTGGTGCTGCGTCTGTTGGATCACAACAACTGGGCTGCCCTCATCTTCGTCGTCGGCTATGGGGTGGTGAGCGTGGGCGCGTTCATCGGCGGTCACGTCGTCTTCAAGTACGGCGAGATGGTCAACCACAACGCGTTCGGACGCGGGAAGCGGGCCAAGGAGTTCACCGCGGTCCTGCCGGTCGCCGAGCTCGCCGAGGCGACGCCCACCAAGACCATGCTGGGTGCCACCGCGCTCGTGCTCGTCCGGCGCGGGGACGTCGTCCACGCCCTCAAGGAGTCGTGCTCCCACGCCGGCGGGCCGCTGTCACAGGGGACGCTGGTCGACGGCGCCATCCAGTGCCCGTGGCACCAGTCGGTGTTCCGGCTGCGCGACGGCGCCGTGCTGCACGGCCCGGCAACTTCGCGCCAGGTCATGTACCGGGCCCGGGTCACCGACGGCCAGGTGGAGGTCCAGGGCCCGTTCGACTGAGCGGCGGGCCGTAGAATCGGCGCCACCGCCGGTTCCGCGCGGCGCACGCCGACGACCAGCCCGGCGCCCAAGGAGGGTCCTCATGACTCGCATCCGGCGCGTCGGCGTCATCTCGGTGGCGAACGTGACCGCGGCCGTCGCCTTCGTCATCACGCTGTTCTTCGTTGTGCTGTTCGCCCTCGTCGCGCTTCCGATGCGGAGCAACCTGTCGCAGCTCGGCTTCCCGTCGATGGGCGGCGGCATGGTGGTCCTGCTCATCGCCCCGTTCGTCTACGCCGGCTTCGGCTGGATCAGTGGCGCGATCAGCGCCCTGGTGTACAACCTCGTCGCCGGGTTCACCGGCGGCATCCAGATCGAGCTCGAACAGCGGGCCGCGCCGGCCGCCTGGTCGCCCGCCGGCCCGACGCCACCGGCGCCGCCACCCGCGGTCGAGGGCTGACCGCGGTCCACGAGCCGGGGCGCCACATCCGCTAGACTTTCGGGGCGCAGCCACGCTGAGCGTGACGCTGCTCCCGCCACGCTGAGCTGACCCGAAAGGACCGTGCGTGACCTACCGCCTGACCGATGAGCACCTCGAGCTGCGTGCGATGGTGCGCGAGCTGGCCGAGGAGCGCATCGCGCCACGCGCCGCGGGGATCGACGAGTCGGCCGAGTTCCCGTGGGACCTCAAGGAGCTGCTCGCGCAGCAGGACCTGCTGGGGACCGCGTTCGGGGAGGCATACGGCGGAACCGATCTCGACCAGCTGAGCCAGGTGATCCTGGTCGAGGAGATCGCGCGTGCCGACGCGACGACGAGCCTCATCCCCATCGTCCAGAAGCTCGGTGCGCTGCCGATCCTGCTCGCCGGCAACGACGAGCAGAAGACGCGCTATTTCCCGCGCCTGGCGAGCGGCGAGTGGCTCGCCGCCTTCGCCCTGACGGAGGCCGCGGCCGGCAGCGACGTGGCCAGCAACCGGATGCGCGCCACGCGCGACGGCGACGACTACGTCCTCAACGGATCGAAGCGCTTCATCACCCACGGCTCGATCGCCAATCTCATCACCGCCTTCGCCCTGACCGATCCGGAGGCCGGTGGTCGCAAGGGGATGAGCGCCTTCATCGTCGAGACCGATACGCCCGGCTTCGCCGCCCCGCGCGTCGAGCACAAGATGGGGATCCGCGGCTCACCGACCGCCGAGCTGACGTTCGACGACGTGCGCGTCCCGGCGGCCAACCGACTGGGGGACGAGGGGGAGGGCTTCAAGATCGCCATGGCGACGCTGGACCGGTCGCGGCTGGCCATCGCGGCCCAGGCGGTGGGCATCTCCCAGGGCGCCGTCGACGCGGCGCTGTCGTACGCCGCCGACCGCCAGCAGTTCGGGCAGCGGGTCAGCGACTTCCAGGGCATCCAGTTCATGCTGGCCGACATGGCCAGCCAGACCGAGGCGGCCCGTCAGCTGACCTATGCCGCCGCCGCAGCGATCGAGGCCGATGCCCCCGACCTGCCGTACTGGACCAGCTCGGCCAAGCTGGTGGCGGGGGACACCGCGATGCGGGTCACGACCGATGCGGTCCAGGTCCTGGGCGGCTACGGCTATATCACCGAGTACCCCGTGGAACGAATGATGCGAGATGCCAAGATCACGCAGCTCTACGAGGGAACCCAGCAGATCCAGCGCCTCATCGTGGCGCGCCAGCTCCTGGCTCGGGCCGGGGCCGGCGCGCGGCGCTGAAGCGAATCGTCCTCACCGAACAAGGGAGCACGCCAGACCGCCCCGTGAAGATCGTCGTCTGCATCAAGCAGGTCCCGGCCACCACCGCCGAGAAGCGGTACACCGACGACCTGCGTCTCGACCGCGCCTCGGCCGAGGCCATCATCAATCCGCTCGATGAGTACGCCATCGAGCAGGCGTTGCGCCTCCTCGACGCCGGTACCGTCGACGAGGTCGGCTACCTGTCGATGGGTCCCGAGCAGGCCGGCGAGGCCCTGCGCCGGGCGCTGGCCATGGGTGGCGAGTCGGCGACCCTGGTCACCGACCCGGCGCTCGCCGGCGCCGACGAGTGGGCCACCGCCGCCGTCCTGGCCGCGGCGCTCGACAAGCTCGCCCCCGATGTCGCCCTCATGGGCATGGCGTCGGACGACGCCCGTGGCTCGCTCGTTCCGGGCGCGGTCGCGGCGAGGCGCAACCTGCCGCTGCTGAGCTACGGGGCCGAGCTGGCACTCGCCGATGGGCAGGCGCGAATCCGGCGCCTCAGCCCCACCGGCTTCGACTGGATCGCGGCGCCGTTGCCGGTCGTGGCCAGCGTCACCGACCAGGTGGGGGAGCCACGCTACGCCAGCCTGAAGGGGATCATGGCCGCGAAGCGCAAGCCGCTCGACACGTGGTCGCTGGCCGACGTCGGCCTCTCGGCCGAAGACCTGCGCAGCGGGGCGCTGACGCGCGTCACGGACGCCCGTCCGCCGGAGGCGAAGCCGCCCACCGAGCGCATCGAGAACGTCAGCGCGGACGAGGCGGCGGCGAAGATCGCCGACTGGCTCGCCGCCCGGAAGCTGGTCTGAGGCCGACATGAGCAACGACATCTTCTTTCTCGCCGAGTTCGCCGACGGGGCGCCGCAGCGCTCGGCGCTCGAGCTGGCGGCCGGCGCAACCGAGCTCGCCGCGGCGAGCGGCGGCAACGTCGTGGCGCTGGCCTACGGGCCGGGCGCGGGGGACGGGGCCGCCGGCCTCGGGGCGCACGGCGTGGCGCGGGCCATCGTGCTGCGTGATGATGCCGCGCCCGCCATCACCGCCGGCCCCGCCGCCGTCGAAGCGGTGCGCGCTGCCTCGCCGCTCGCGGTGCTGGCCCCGGCGACGCCCAACGGACGCGACCTGGCCGCCGCCCTGGTCGGGCTCGCCGACCTGCCGGCCTTCGGGCCGGTCCGGGCGGTGCGCGTGGTCGACGGAATCGTGGAGACCGAGCAGGCGACCCTGCAGGGCAGCGTGGTCACCACGTCGCGCCCGGTCGACGGCGCACCACAGCCATCGGTCGTGCTGGTGCTGGCCAACACGTTCACCCCGACCGAGGCCGGTTCGGGCACCGCGGAGGTGTCGCGGGCCGAGGCGTCGGACCATCCGTTCACGCTCGCCACGATCGTGGAGAGTCATCCGGCCGATGCCGCGGTGGTGAACCTGGAGGAGGCGACGGTCATCGTCGCCGGCGGGCGCGGCATCGGCAGTGCGGAGGGCTTCGGGCAGCTCGACGAGCTGGCCGCCGCGCTCGGTGGGGCAGTCGGCGCGAGCCGTGCCGCGGCCGATGCCGGATGGGTTCCCTACCAGCTCCAGATCGGGCAGACTGGGAAGGTCGTCAAGCCGGCGCTCTACATAGGGCTCGGCATCAGCGGCGCCATCCAGCACCGGGTGGGGATGCAGACCGCCGAGCACGTGATCGCCGTCAACAAGGACCCCGACGCGCCGATCGGCGAGTTCGCTGACCTGTTCGTGGTGGGGGATTTGTTCCAGATCGTCCCGAAGCTCACCGCCGAGATTCGTCGGCGCAAGGGGTAGCCTCAGACCGATGCAGCCGCGCACGATCCTCACCATCCTGGTCGCGACGCACCTGCTGGCCGCGCTCCCGGCCTGGTTTCCGGGCCGCCGCAAGCGGGGCGTGGTCCACCATGGCCGCGAGCTGCGCGAATACCGCAGCCACCTCAAGCAACGGACGGATCGGATCGACGGCGTCCTGGGGGACGTGGCCGACGCGATCGAGGGGCTGCGTCGCCGTGACCTCGACGTCGACGATGCGATCGTCCGCCTGGCCAGCGCGGAGGACGAGCTCGACGCTGCGGCGGAGGAGTTCCGCGAGATGCTGGCTCCCGAGGACCTGCACCACCTCCACGTCGAGTACGACGCCAACCTGGAGCGTGCGCTGCGCGGGATCGTGACCGCCGAGCGGGGCTGCGGCATCACCAAGCTGCCGCACCGCCCGCCGGAGGACGAGGAGCCGTACATCTACTGGAAGCGGGGCGCGTCGAACGTGACCCATGCCCGGATGCGGATGGCCGAGCTGGCCGAGGTCCTGGTGAGCTGGGAGCCGGGCCGGCTGGCCGAGGCCAACGTCACCGCGCGCCTGCATCGCGACGAGCTCTGAGCCTCGGAACCACAACATCTTGTGGTATATTCCTGTGCGGTACCACTACTGGTATAGCCACAGGGAGACCGCATGCGCTGTCCACGATGCAACGAGGTCGGGACCCGGGTCATCGACAGTCGCGACCTCGAGGGCGGCAGCACCATCCGCCGTCGCCGCGAATGCGAGACGTGTGCCCATCGGTTTACGACTTACGAACGCCCCGAGGGCGCGCGCCTGAGCGTGATCAAGCGCGACGGACGCCGCGAGGACTTCGACCGCGCCAAGCTGCTGGGCGGCCTCATGAAGGCGCTCGAGAAGCGGCCGGTGACCCTGCAACGGATCGAGCGCGCGGTCGACGACATCGAGTCCGGCCTGCGGGCGCGCAACGAGCCGGAGGTTCCATCGACCGAGATCGGGCGCCTGGCCACCGACGCGCTGCGCGACCTGGACCAGGTGGCGTACATCCGGTTCGCGTCGGTCTACCAGGGCTACGAGGACATCGACACCCTCAAGCGCGAGGTGGATCGCCTCGTCCGGCAGCGGCAGGGCGTGGCAGAGTAGGCGGGTGATCCTGTCCGACCGCGACGTCCGCGCCGAGATCGAGGCGGGGCGGATCGTCATCGACCCGTACGGGCCTGAATCGGTGCAGCCGTCGAGCGTCGACCTCCACCTTGGCAACAAGTTCCGCGTCTTCCGCAACAACCGAACGGCGGTCATCGACGTGCGGACCGAGCAACCGGAGCTGACCGAGCTCGTCGAGATCAGCGGCGATGAGCCGTTCGTCCTCCATCCCGGCGAGTTCGCGCTCGGTGCGACCTTCGAGCGTGTCGGGCTGCCGGATGATCTGGTCGCTCGCCTGGAGGGCAAGTCGTCGCTGGGGCGACTGGGGCTGCTGATCCATTCCACCGCCGGCTACGTCGACCCCGGCTGGGAGGGCACGCTGACCCTGGAGCTCAGCAACGTCGCCAACCTGCCGATCATGCTCTACGACGGGATGAAGATCGGCCAGATCAGCTTCCAGCGCCTCTCATCGCCGGTCGAGGTCGCCTACGGCGACGCCCGCATCGGCTCGCGCTACCGCGGCCAGACCGATCCCACCGCCAGCCGCTACTTCGCCGACTTCGACCGGACCCGCATCCGCCGATGAGCGACGGACCGCCCCTGCACGAGATCAGTTCCGCGCGCCGGTACGCCGGTGGCGTGACGGTGCGGGTGGTGCGCGCCGGCTGGTTCCGGCCCGATGCCGGCGGCTTCTTCGGCGTGGTGCCGGCACCGCTCTGGCGGCGCGTCACGTCCACCGATGACCGTGGCCGCCTGCTGTGCCGCCTCAACCTGCTGCTGATCGAGGCAGGCACCAAGCGGATCCTGGTCGAGACCGGGACCGGTGTGCGGATGAGCGACAAGGACCGCGACATCAAGGGCGTCGAGGGCGGCGATCCCGCTGCGGCGCTCCGGGCGGTGGGGGAGGACCCCGAATCCATCGATTTCGTGGTGGTGACCCACCTCCACTACGACCATGCCGGGGGGATGGTCGACGAGGCCGGCCGCCCGCTCTTCCCGCGCGCACGATACGTCGTCCAGCGCGACGAGGCTGAGGCGGCGCGGGGCGACGAGCTGCGCTTGGCCGGCATCATGGAGGCCGAGCAGCTCGAGGCGGTGCGCGCCGCCGGCCAGCTGGCCGAGGTCGCCGGCGAGGTCGAGATCATGGACGGCGTGACGGTGACGCGCACCGGTGGCCACACGCGCGGCTCGCAGGCGGTGCTCATCGGATCCTCGCGGCCCGGCGGTCGGGCCGGCGACTCGACCGAGCGCGCCATCTTCTTCGGCGACCTGATCCCGACCCGCTGGCAGCTGCCGGTGCGCTGGACGAGCGCCTACGACGACTATCCGATCGACGCGGTGGAGGTGCGGAGCGAGCTCGTGCCGCGCGCCGCGGCCGAGGGCTGGTGGTGCTACTTCACGCACGATCCGGGCGACCTCCCGATCCAGATCGAGGCCACCGAGAAGGGGTTTCGCGTTCGCGAACCCGCCTGAGTATCATGGAGGGGCCCTTCCAGCCCCTGCAAGGAGCCATTCCCCACACATGTTCAAGACCGATGGCGCGCGCCCGCGCGCTCGCCTTCTCTCCGTCCTGGCCGTCACCGGCCTCCTGCTGGCCGCCTGCACGTCGACCGCTTCGCCGTCGGCATCCGCCGCTGGCGGCGGTGACTGCATCGAGGCCGAAAACGGCGTCGTGACGCTCACCGCCGAGAACATCGCCTTCTCGACCGACTGCATCGAGGTGCCCGCCGGCGAGGCGTTCACGATCGAGTTCGCCAACAACGACTCGGCGCCCCATGACGTCGCGATCTTCAACGACAGCGGCAGGTCCACCGAGCTCTTCAAGGGCGACGTGGTCGAGGCCGGGCAGTCGGCCACGTACAACGTGCCGGCCCTCGACGAGGGCGAGTGGTACTTCGAGTGCACCATCCATCCCGCCATGAACGGCACCGTCAACGCGGTCGCCGCCTAGCCCCGTTTGCGGGGGACGCAACTAACGGTCAAGTTGGGGTCGTGATCGGCCCCTTCTTGACCGGGATGTGCGCGTCTGTGCAACCAGCGGTCAGGTTCAGGCCGGTTCCGGGTCCAACTTGACCGATGTTTGCAGCAGCAGCAAACGTCATGCCGGTGCCGGGCCGATGAGCTCCTCAAGGATCTCGACCATCCGGCCTGGCGCCAGTGGACCGACGACCTCGCGCACCACGGTCCCCTCCGCGTCCACGAACCAGTGGCGTGGCAGGCCCGGGTCCAGCGACCAGCGGTAGCTGTTGGCCAGCGTCGGGTCCAGCAGGATCGGGTACGTGATCCCGTAGCGTGCGGCGAAGTCGGCGACCGATGCGTGTGACTCCCCGCGATCAAGGCCCAGGATCAGGAGTTCGCCCCCGTACGCCTCGGCGAGGCGCTGCATCGCCGGCATCTCGGTCCGGCACGGCTCGCAGCTGGTGGCCCACAGGTTGACCCACGTGATGCGGTTGCGGCCGTCGGCCATGGTCCAGATGGCACCGTCCAGGTCGCGCGCTTCGAGGCTCGGCGCTGTCTTCCCGATCAGTGGCCCGGTCTCGCCGCTCGGCGCCCGGGCCAGCGGCACGAAGGCCAGGACCGCCAGCAACGCGCCCACCACGGCGATGCCCAGTAGCCAGGCGAGCGAGCGCCATCGACGGCGCCGCGAGCGGGTCATCGGCCTGCCAGGAGCGCCCTGAGGTCGGGTCCGGTGATCGGGGCCTCGAGGCGGTCGACGCCGTCGACCGCGACCACCGGGATACGATGGCCATAGGCGACCAGGAGGTCGTCATCGGTCTCGATGTCGACGCGGGCGTATCGGTCCGGTCCGAGCATGGCGTCGAGCAGGACGCGCGTCTCC
>JAICQM010000016.1 GCA_025937875.1 Chloroflexota bacterium | reverse complement strand
TCCTCGCGGAAGGCGGCGACGCGGGCCGCGACGTCCGGATCGGCCAGGGCCAGGATGCGGGCCGCGAGATGGCCCGCGTTCTTCGCCCCCGCGCTGCCGATGGCGACCGTGGCGACCGGGACGCCGGGCGGCATCTGGACCACGCTGTAGAGCGCATCGGCGCCGCCGAGCGCGCCGCCGTCGAGCGGGATGCCGATCACCGGCTTCCCGGTCAGCGAGGCCAGCACCCCGGGGAGATGGGCCGCCAGCCCCGCCGCACCGATGAACAGCTCCACGCCGTCCGCCTCCGCCTCGGCGACGTGGGCATGGAGCGCATCGGCCTGGCGGTGGGCGCTGATGACGCTGGCGCGCCAGGTGATCCCGTACGAATCGAGGACGTCGAAGCAGCCCTTCAGGGCGGGGAGATCTGATCGGGAGCCGCAGATGACGGCAACGCGGGGGGCATCGGTCATGAAGGGAGGATAGCCGCGCTCAGGTGCCGGCGAGGCGCTCGACGAGCGGGCTGAGCTCGTCGACCTCGCCCAGCATGAGCGACGTGATCCCCAGCTCGGCGCGCAGGCGCAGCGCCTTCTCGACCAGCCCGTCCAGCGAGCCGATCCAGATGTGCGGCGAGTCGCGCAGATCCTCCTCGGACGGCCGCTCGCCGAAGCGCTCACCGATCTCGTCCGCCGCCCGACGCAGGGCCCCGGAAACGTCATCGGTGATGCGGGGCTCGACCCGAGACGGGTACACGTTGAGCTCCAGCGACCCGAACCGCTCCCCGGCCGCCTCCCGTACCCAGCCGACCTTCTCGACCGTCGCCTCCCAGGTGAGCGATGCGTTCTCGCCGCGGCCGTCGCGACCGGAGCGCGGCGCCAGGCTGACGATCTGCGCCTCCCGCGCCCCCAGCTGGAGCACCCGCTTCCCACCCCCGCCGATCATGAACGGCGGATGCGGGCGCTGGACCGGCTTCGGCTGCCCGTCGAGCTCGGTGATCGTGTAGTGCTCGCCGGCGAAGCTGAACGGCGCGTCGCCGAAGTAGCCCTTGAGCACCGTCACCGCCTCGGCCAGCCGCGAGACGCGGACGCCCGGCGGGTCGTAGGCAAGCCCCATGGCGTCGTACTCGGGCCGGTTCCAGCCGGCCCCGATGGCCACGTCGAGCCGCCCGTCCGACAGCAGGTCGACGGTCGCGAGGTCGTGGCCCAGCACCGCGGGGTGACGCAGGTCGTTGTTGATGACGAACGGCGCGACGCGCAGCCGGTCGGAGAGCGCGGCCACCATCGCCATCGCCGGCACCGGCGCCAGCTGCGGGACGACGTGATCGGGGAACACGATCGTGTCGAAGCCGATCGCCTCGGCGCGCCGGATCCGCTCGGCGAAGGCGGCGCGGCTCATGGGCTCGGTGGCGCCGGCCAGGAAGCGGAACGGCTTCGCGGTCATGCCTCGACCTCCTGCAGACCGATGTCCGACCGATGCTGCCCGCCCGCCAGCTCGACGCCGGCCACGCCCCGGTAGGCCGCATTGCGCGCAGCGGCGATATCCGCAGCCCGTCCCACCATCGTCACCGCCCGTCCCCCGCTCGTCTCGTAGCCGCTGCCCGAGCGCCGCGTGCCGGCATGGAAGCACAGCAGCTCGCCGTCGTCGTCGGCGCCCGCTGGCTCGACGCCGCCGATGGCGCGGCCGCGGACCGGTGCGTCGGGATACCCCTCCGACGCGACCACCACGCCCACCGCCGCCCCCGCGCCCAGCGTCACCGAGCCCTCCGCCGCGCCACGATCGCCGGTGGCGACGCCGAGCAGCGCCGCCGACAGGTCGCCATCGAGCAGGGGCAGGAGGACCTGGGCCTCGGGGTCGCCGAAGCGGGCGTTGAGCTCGAGGACCATCGGTCCGGCATCGGTCAGCATGAGGCCGGCGTACAGGACCCCGCGATAGGGCGTGCCGTCGCGCGCCAGGCGCCAGGCGACCGGCGCGAAGATCGCCTCGGCCGCCGCCTCCAGCTCCGGCATGCCGAACCACGGCACCGGCGCGTAGGCGCCCATGCCGCCGGTGTTCGGCCCGGCATCGCCGTCGCGCAGCCGCTTGTGGTCGACCGCCGCGCCCAGCGGGACGACATGCTCGTCGGCCACCAGCGCGAAGGCGCTCACCTCACGCCCGACCAGGCACTCCTCGAGCAGCACGGTGCCGCCATCCGGCGCGCTCGCGAACAGGTCGCGCACCGCGGCCGCCGCCTCGTCGTGCGTCTCCGGCACCACGACTCCCTTGCCGGCCGCCAGCCAGTCCGCCTTCACCACCGGCGGCCGCTCCCAGGCGCCCAGGTCGGCATCGCCCGGGCCGCGCAGGCTGACCGATGCCGCCGTCGCCACCCCGGCCCGCCGCAGGACCTCCTTGCAGAAGGCCTTCGACCACTCGACGCGCCCGGCAGCCCGGGTCGGCCCGAACGTCGGCGCGATGCCCTCCAGGGCGTCGGCCACGCCGGCCGCCACCACCGCGTCGGGGCCGATCACCACCAGGTCGTAGCGCTCGCGGCTGACGTGCCGCGCGACCGCCGCCGGATCGGTCGGGTCGAGCTCCGGCACGGTGCCGGCGCAGGCCGGCGTCCCGCCGTTGCCCGGGGCGATCCGCACCCGGCGCACGCCCTCGTCGCGGGCCAGGCGCCAGGCCAGCGCGTGCTCCCGCGCGCCGGCTCCGAGGACCAGGACCTCCATCCTAGGGGGAGGGCGCCGGCGAGGCCCCGGTCAGGTCGGCGAGCGCCTCGAGTACCGCCTCCAGCTCGTCGATTCGTTCCTGGTAGGTTCCCAGGTCGCCGTCGGCGAGCGCCTCCTGCGCCTCCTCGTACAGGCGCTGCGCCTCGGCCACCAGCCCCGCCGCATCGCCGGGCAGCGGACCGGGCGACTCGCCCGGCTCGCCGGGATCCGGCGGGGGCTCCGGTTCCTCGACCGGCGGCGGTTGCGCCTCGCCGAGCAGCTGGCGCAGGCCGTCCTCGACGTCCTCGGCGAACGCCACTCGGTCCTCCGAGACCATGATCACGCGCACGAACTCGGGGAACGGCGCTCCCTCCGCCTGCAGGAAGATCGGCTCGACGTACAGGAGCCCGTCATCGCCGATCGGCAGCACCAGCAGGTTGCCGCGGATGATCGACGAGCCGGAGCGGCTCCAGACGCCGAACTGCGCCGCGACGGTGGCGTCCTGGTCGATGCGCGCCTCCACCTGCGCCGGCCCCTGGGTCGTGGTGCCGGTCGGGAACTGGAACGTGATCCGCTCGCCGTAGACGCCCGGATCCATCCGCGCCGCGACCCACGCGATCATGTTGGCCCGCCGTTCCGGGACGAGCGGCTGGATGAGGGCGAATTCGGCCTCGTCCTCGCCGGGAATGCGCATGATCACGTAGTACGGCTCCATCGGCTGCCCGGCCTGCGAGACGTCCTCTGGGATCGCCCAGCGGTCCTCTTGGTTGTAGAAGGCGGTCGCCCCGCCATCGGTCGCCGGCAGGTGATAGAGCAGGTAGCTCGTGTTCTGGGCCGTGAACAGGTCCTCGGGGTAGCGGAGGTGGGCGCGCAGCGCCTCCGGCATCGCGTCGAGCGGCTCGAACAGGGTCGGGAAGATGCGGCCGTAGGCGGCGGCGATCGGATCGGCCTGATCGGCCAGGTAGAAGTGCACCGTGCCGTCGTAGGCGTCGACCACGACCTTGACCGAGTTGCGCACGTAGTTGGCGCCGGGGAACGGGCTGTCGGCGGGGAGGGGCTGGGCATCGGGGTAGCGGCTGCTCACGGTGTATGCGTCCCAGACCCAGAGCAGCTCCTCGTCGGCGCTGACGATGTACGGGTCGCGGTCGAAGTGCAGGAACGGCGCGATCTCCGGGGCGCGCTCCTCGAGCGTGCGCCGGAACAGGATCTGGGAGTCATCGGTCAGCTGGTCGCTGATGAGCAGGTTGAAGTCGCCGAAGTGGAGCGCGAACAGGGCACGGGTGAAGAAGTTGCCGATCCCGACCCCGGTGCTCCCCTGCCAGGTGGTGCTGGCCCCCGCGTCGGTGGCCTCGTCGAGCGGGTAGTCGAACTCGTCGGTCCCGGTCTGGGTCACGACGTAGGTATCGGTCGCCTCGCCGAAGTAGATCCGCGGCTGGTCCAGCGGCAGCTGCGGCTCGCGGTTGATGCCGCTGACGAGGTAGTCCGGCGTGCCCTGCGGCGTCACCCCGTCGACCGGCACGGCGGTGATCCCGTAGCCGTGGGTGAAGACCAGGCGCTCGTTGGTCCAGGTCCGGGCCTGGTCGGCCAGCCGCTCGACGTCGAGCTCGCGCGCGCTGAGCATGATCTGGCGCTGCTCGCCGCCGATGTCGTAGCGGTCGATGTCGACGTCGAGGAAGTTGTAGTAGCGGCGCAGGATCTGGTCCTGCCCGAACGTCGTCAGCAGCGGCCGGTAGTCCCACAGGCGCAGGTTGTCGATCGTGGCGGCGTCCTCGGTGAAGACCTCGCGGGTCAGGTCCTGCGCGCCGGTGAAGCGTCGCTCCTCGATGACGTCGAGGTCGAACGCCTCCCGCGTGGCGCCGATATGGGCGGCGATGAACGGGCGCTCGGCGTTCTGCTCGTTGGGGTTGACCTGGAACGTCTGCACGAAGCCCGGGTAGACGCTGCCGATGAGGATGCTGGCCGCCACCCACGCGGCGGCCGTCAGGCCCAGCAGCCACAGGGTGCGGAACCAGATGTTGGCCAGCATGAGGAGCGCCGCCACCACCGCCAGCACGGTGAGGATGGAGAACGCCGGCACCTGGGCATGGAGGTCGGTGTAACTGACCGCCTGCATCGCCTCGTAGCCGTTGGTTGAGTAGCTCAGCTCGGCGATGTCGAACTGGAAGCCGATGGCGATCGCGCCCAGCACCAGCGCGCCCAGGACCGACAGGTGCGCCCGCACCGGCGCGGTGAGACGGAACTGCCAGGTCAGGGCACCGGCGGCGTACGTCCCCAGGGTGAAGACGATGACCGCGATCAGGGTCGTGATCGCGAAACCCTGCAGGAAGCGGTAGAACGGCAGGTCGAAGACGTAGAAGCCGACGTCGCGCGCGAAGTGCGGGTCGACCGTCCCGAAGTCGCCACCGTTGGCCGCAAGCAGGATCGTCTCCCAGCTCCCGGCCCACGCGGCACCCGAGCCCAGGCCCAGCAGGACCGCCAGGCCGATGATCGCGATCGTGATCCAGCGCGACACGCCGCTGATGTCGGGCAGCTCGAACTGACCGATGCGCCGCAGCGGCACCTGCGGTGCCACGCGGCGGGCGACCAGGATGCTGATCACGGCCGGGATCACGAACGCCGCGAAGCCGACGAAGAAGAGGCCGATCTGTGCCGTGAGGCGCGTGGTCAGGATGTCGCGACGCCCGAGCGCCTCGTACCACATGAGGTCGGTGAGCAGGTCGACCAGGCCGCCGGCGAAGCCGAACAGGAACAGGATCGCCACCACGGCGATTCCGATCAGCACCCAGCGTCGGATGCGCCCGGCGTCCCAGCCACTGGTCGGTCCGCCGAACGGCGCCCCGCCCCGGCCACCCCCACCGCCCCTCGCCCGCCGGCGGGCCAGCTCCTCGCGCACGTCGCGCGGCGGCTCGTCACCCGAACCGCCGTTCGTTCGCGAGCCGCGCGCGGCCCTCGGCGGAAGCGGACGGCCCTCGCGGGCGGCATCGGCCTCTTCCTGGCGGCGCTGGAGCTCCTCCAGGAGCCGGTCGAACCATGAAGACATGTGGTGGTGATCCTACCGGCTGGGATAAGCGGGCGTATCCGGAGCGCTTACCATCCCTCCATGCTCCTCGAGGGTTCCTGCCACTGCGGCGCGGTGCGGTTCAGCGTGGAATCGCCGACCCCGGTGCCGTACCGCCGCTGCTACTGCGCCCGCTGCCGCAAGACGGCCGGCGGGACCGGTGCCGCGGCCAACGTCCTGGCGCAGGCGTCGACCCTGCGGGTCGAGGGTGCCGACGCGCTCACCGAGTACGCGGCCGCGGACACGACCCGGACCCGATTCTGCGCGCGCTGCGGCTCGGCGCTGTGGCTGACGATCGACTCGGCGACCGATGCCGTCTACCCGTTCGCCTCCGCCCTCGACACGCCACTCCCCGAAGCGCCGGAGCGAGTCCACGTCTTCACCGCCGAGGCACCGGCGTGGGCACGGCCGGCACGCGGCCCGGATGACCAGGTCGTGGAGCGCAACACGCCGGAATCGATCGACGCCTGGCACCGGCGCCACCGCCTGCGCGAGATCTAGGGTCCGTCGGCCACGCCCAGCGCGGCGCGCAGGGCGGCGACGGTGACGCCCTCGACCCGCACCACCTTGTCCCGCGACCCCTCACCGCGCACGACCCGCACCGCGCCCTTCGGCACCCCCACCCGCTCGGCGATGAGCGCGCAGAGCGCCGCATTGGCACGGCCGTCGACCGGCGGCGCCGCCACCCGGATCACGACCCTGCCATCCCGCTCCCCGAGCACCTCGTCGCGGCCCGCCCGTGGCTGGAGCCGGACGGCGAGCTCGGCGCCGGCTACTCCCACTCGATGGTGGCGGGCGGCTTGGAGCTGATGTCGTACACGACCCGGTTCACGCCGCGCACCTCGTTCACGATCCGGCTCGAGATCTTCGCCAGCACCTCGTACGGCAGGCGTGCCCAGTCGGCGGTCATCCCGTCGTCGCTGGTCACCGCCCGGATGGCGACCACGTTGGCGTAGGTCCGGCCGTCGCCCATGACGCCCACCGAGCGCACCGGGGTCAGGATCGCGAACGATTGCCACAGGGACCGATACAGCCCGGCGGCCTTGATCTCGTCGATGACGATCCAGTCCGCCTCGCGCAGCGTCTCGAGCCGCTCGGCGGTCACCTCGCCGATGATGCGGATCGCGAGGCCCGGGCCCGGGAACGGCTGGCGCTGCACCATCGCGTCGGGAAGGCCGAGCTCGATGCCAACCCGCCGCACCTCGTCCTTGAACAGGTAGCGCAGCGGCTCGATGAGGCTGAAGCGCAGGTCGGCCGGCAGCCCGCCGACGTTGTGGTGAGTCTTGATCTTGGCCGCGGCCTTGGTCTCCGAGGTCTTCGACTCGATGACATCGGGGTAGAGCGTGCCCTGCACCAGGAAGTCGATCTGGCCCAGCCGGGCCGCCTCCTCCTCGAAGACGCGGATGAACTCGTCACCGATGATGCGGCGCTTCTCCTCCGGATCCTCGACACCGGCCAGGCGCCGGAGGAATCGGTCTCGGGCGTCCACCATGACCAGGTTCATGCCCAGGTCGCGCTCGAACGTCACCCGCAGCAGCTCCGACTCGCGCTTGCGCATGAGGCCGTGGTCGACGTAGATGCAGGTCAGCTGGTCGTCGATGGCGCGGTGCACGAGCGTCGCCGCCACCGCCGAATCGACCCCGCCGGAGAGGGCGCAGATGACCTTGCCATCCCCGACCCGATCGCGGACCTGGGCGACGGTGGTGTCGATGAGGTTGGCGGCGGTCCAGTTCGGCCGCGCCCCGGCCACGCCGATCACGAAGTTGCGCAGCACGTCGCGCCCGCGCGGCGTGTGGACGACCTCGGGATGGAACTGGATGCCGTACAGGCCGCGGGCCGGATCGGCGAGGCCGGCGAAGGGGGTCGCATCGGTCTGGGCGGTCGAGACGAAGCCATCCGGTGGCCGCGCAATGGCGTCGCCGTGGCTCATCCAGACCGGCTGCTCCCGGTCCAGGTCGGCGAAGATCCCGTCCCCGTGGGTGAGGCTGACGGCAGCCGGTCCGTACTCGCGGCGATCGGACGGCAGCACCTCGCCACCCAGCTCGTGAGCCATCAACTGCAGCCCGTAGCAGATGCCGAGCACCGGCACCCGGCCGGACCACAGCGCTGGATCGGCCTTCGGCGCGTCAGCGTCGTAGACCGATGCGGGGCTCCCACTCAGGATCACGGCCTTCGGATTGCGCCGGGCGATCTCGTCCCACGGCGTGTCGTGCGGCAGGAGCTCGGAGTACACATCGAGCTCGCGCACGCGGCGCGCGATCAGCTGGGCGTACTGGCTGCCGAAGTCCAGGACCACGACCGTGTCGGGTCCCTCCGGCGCCTCGTCGCGTCGCTCGGGCGGCGGAGCATGGAGCGCGGTCTCGAGATAAGCCTCCACCTCGGCGTCGTCGGGGGCGAGGACTCGATGGCCGGCGTTGGCCGGCTCGCCGTGCACCGTCCGGCCGCGCTGCACGCCGGTGCCGATCGGCTCGTCGGGTTCGGGCTGGGCGTCGGTCGGTTCGGTCAATCCGGGTGCCGTGGCGTGGTGGGTGCCGCCAGTGTAAGCGGGTCCGCGGACCGGCGGTGCGGCGAAGTGTGCAAGTGACTTGCACACCTGGCGCGCGGGGGTCGGCTAGGCTTGGCACCCGCACCGAGACGAGGCACGACCGATGTCCGACGACGCTCCCGCCCTCGACGCCCGGATCGTCGAGCTCACACCGCAGCCGACGGTTGCGGTCCGCGTCCACCAGCCGATGTCGGAGCTGGACCTGGGTGCCCTGTTCGACGTCCACCTGCCCAACATCGCCCACCGCGTGGCCGACGTCGGCGGCATGCCCGCCGGCCCGCCCTACGGCCGCTATCACCAGTTCGGCCCCGAGACCGTCGACGTCGAGATCGGCTTCCCGGTGGCGTCGCCGGTTGGCAGCCTGCGACAGCTCCACGAGTGCGAGCCGGGCGAGGTGGGTGCCTCCGAGCTGCCCGGCGGCCGGGCGGCGGTGACCGTGCTGATCGGCCCGTATGCCGGCCTCGGGGCCGCCTACGACCGGCTGCACGAGTGGATCCACGGCCAGTCCCTCGAGGAGGGCGTCGCCCCGTGGGAATCCTACGTCGACGACCCCAGCGAGGTTGCGGAGGAGAAGCTGCGGACCGAGGTGGTGTGGCCGCTGGCCTGAGGCGGCGACGCCCTATCCCTCAAGCCACTCCGCCGGATGGGTGGCGAGGAACGACTCGAGGGGGATCCCTCCGCCGCCGATGACCAGGGCCCGTGCCCCGTGGGCATGCGTGAACGCCACCAGCCCCGACGTGCCGCGCGCGGCGCCGGTCTTCACCTCCAGGGCGACCGGCCGCGACGCGCCACGCAGGAGCTTGCCGGGGCGCACGACCCAGTCGACCTCGGCGTTGCCCGCTCGCCAGTAGGACAGCTCCTCCGGGTCGGCGTGGGCCCACAGGTGGGCGCCGACCGCCGACTCGACCAACCGCCCCCAGAACTCGTGATCGGCCCTGGCGCGGGCGAGCGTGGTGCGGGCGGTGGCCGTGATGAGCCCGGTGTTGAGCGCCAGCAGCTTCGGGCTCGAGGCCCGGCGGCGGACTGCGGCGCCCGAGTACTTGCCGATCCCGGTCACCATCCCGGCCCCTCCGAGCAGGTCGAGGTAATGCGACAGGGTGACGGTGTTGCCGGCATCGGCGAGGGCGCCGAGCATCTTCGTGTAGGAGAGGACCTGCCCGGAGTACGAGCAGGCGAGCCGGAACAGCTGACGCAGCAGTGCCGGCTTCTCGACCCGGTTGAGAAGCAGGATGTCGCGTGACAGCGAGGTCTCGACCAGCGAGTCGAGGACGTACTCCTCCCACCGGTCGTGGCTCCGGATGAGGCCCGCTGCCCCCGGATAGCCGCCGTAGAAGAGGTAGCGCTCGAGGTCCCAGCCGAACGCGTCGCGCATCTCGGCGAACGTCCAGTGCGTGACGCGGATGACCTCGAACCGCCCGGCGAGGCTGTCGGACAGGCCCTGGCGGACGAGCAGCGGGGCCGAGCCGAGGAGCATGACGCGCAGCGGCAGCCCGGAGGCGGTGTCCTCGTCCCACAGCTGCTTCACGAGGTCGGACCAGCGATGCACCTTCTGGACCTCGTCGAGCACGAGCAGGCCGCCGGCGCGGCCGCCATTGCGCGCCGCCTGGCGGCCGATCGCCCACTGGGTCTCGATCCACGCTGCGTCCTGGAGGTCCGGCGCGTCCGCCGACGCCAGGTGGCCGGGCATCCCGATGGCGTCCATCACCTGGCGCGCCAGCGTGGTCTTGCCCACCTGCCGCGGTCCGGCGAGGACCTGGATGAAGCGCCGCGGCTCGTGGGCGCGCGCCAGCACCTCCTCGAACACCGGGCGGCGGAAGCTCGCCTTCGCCAAGTTACTCACACCTCTGAGCGGAATTACTCAGTCGTGCGAGTTATCTTACGCAACCCCGACACCTCGTGGAGGGTGCCCGGCACATCGCTGGGTCGATGCTCGCCGAGGGCAGGCTACGATGCCCCCGACCGATGAACGAGACCGAGACCCACCTCGAGGGCCAGACGCGCGCGCCGCACCGCCTCTCGGCCCTGCGTGACTTTCTGCACACCGAGGCCGGCAGCGCGATCGTGCTGCTGGCCGCGACCGTCATCGCACTGGTGTGGGCGAACTCGCCGTGGCGTGACGCGTATCACGCCCTGTGGGCCACGCCACTCTCGATCGACCTCGGCGACACGACGCTGGGCATGGATCTCGGGCACTGGGTCAACGACGGGCTGATGGCGCTCTTCTTCCTGCTCATCGGGCTCGAGATCCGGCGCGAGTTCGACATGGGCGAGCTGCGCGATCGGCGCCGTGTGGCGGTGCCCGTCATCGCCGCCGTGGGCGGGATGACGGTGCCGGTGCTGTTCTTCCTCCTGGTCAGCTCGGGCGGGGAGGCGGCCCGGGGCTGGGCAATGGTGATGGCGACCGACACCGCGTTCGCGCTCGGCGTGCTGGCCCTGGCCGGCCGCCACGGACCGTTGCGCCTGCGCGTATTCCTGCTGACGCTGGTCATCATCGACGACATCGCCGCCGTGGGGGTCATCGCGATCGTGTACTCGGCCGACATCTCGCTGGCCTGGCTCCTCACCGCCCTGGCGTTGCTCGGTGTGATGGTGGTCATGCGACGGATCGGCATCGAGCGGCCGGCGGCCTACATCGGGCTCAGCGTCGTCATCTGGTTCGCCACGTTACAGTCGGGCGTCCACCCCACCGTGGCCGGAGTGGCGATCGGGATCCTCACCACCGCCTACCCGCCCCGGCGCGACGACCTCGCCCGTGCCACCCGGCTCGCGCGTCGCTTCCGCGAGCAGCCCACGCCCGCGCTGGCACGGGCGGCGGCCAGCCGCATCTCGCTGACCCTGTCACCCAACGAGCGCGCCCAACACGGCCTGCATCCGATCTCGAGCTTCGTCGTCGTGCCGCTGTTCGCGCTGGCCAACGCGGGGATCAACCTCGACGCTGACACCCTGGGCCGGGCGCTGGCGTCGCCGCTGACGATGGGCGTGGCCCTGGGCCTGGTCGTGGGCAAGCCGGTGGGGATCATCTCGTTCACCTGGCTCGCGACGCGGCCGCGGCTGGGCGGGCTGCCGCTCAGCGTCGGGTGGCCCTCGCTCATCGCCGCCTCCTTCGTGGCCGGCATCGGGTTCACGATGTCGCTCCTCATCGCCGATCTCAGCTATGGCGCCGACCTGCTGGAGGAGGCCAAGGTTGGCATCCTCGCGGCCTCGATCGCGGCCGCTGTGCTCAGCATCGGGATCTTCCGTGGCCTGCGCCTGCTGCCTCGCGAATGGATGCGCCGCGCCGAGCGCCGGGCCGCGCCACCGATGTCCGACCTCCCCGCCCCGGTCGATCCATCACGCGACCACGTTCGTGGTCCGGCGGACGCGCTCGTCACCCTGGTCGAGTACGGCGACTACGAGTGCCCGTTCTGCCGCCGAGCGGCCCCGGTGGTCGATGAGCTGCTGGCACGCTCGGAGGGAACCGTGCGCTTCGTCATGCGCCACCTCCCGCTGACCGATGTGCACCCCAACGCCGCCCTGGCCGCGGAGGCCGTCGAAGCCGCGGGCGCCCAGGGCAAGTTCTGGGAGATGCACGATCGCCTCCTCGACCCCAGGTCACCGCTGCAGGCCGCCGACCTGGTGGGACACGCAGAGGCGATCGGGCTCGACACCGACGCGTTCGAGCGTGACCTGCACCGCGGCCGGTTCGGGGCCCGGGTGGCCCGCGACGTGGCCAGCGCCGAAGCGGCGGGCGTGGCAGGCACGCCCACGTTCTTCATCAACGAGCGGCGCTACCGGGGCGCTTACGACCTGGCGTCGCTGGAGGCCGCGGTGGATCGCGCGCGGCGCCTCGCGGCACCGGAGGACTGACTACTCGCGACCCGCCAGCTGCCAGGACTTGCCCTCGGTCGCGATGGCGGGCGCGATGACCATCTCGACCCCGTGCATCTCGCGGATGCTGCGCGCGCCGAGGGCGGCCATCGACTGGCGCAGGGCGCCGACCAGGTTCTGCGTGCCGTGGGTCGTCTCGGCCGGGCCGTACAAGATCTGCTCCAGCCGCAGGCGCTCGCCGATCTTGATGCGGGTCCCGCGCGGGAGCGTGGGCGATGGCGCGGCCATGCCCCAGTTGAATCCACGGCCGGGCGCCTCGAGGGCACCGGCGAAGGGTGAGCCGAGCATCACCGCGTCGGCGCCGGAGGCCACCGCCTTGGCGACGTCGCCCCCGGTCTTCATGCCGCCATCGGTGACCACCGGGACATAGCGGCCGGTCTCGTCGAGGTAGCGGTCGCGCGCTGCGGCGACCTCGAGCGTGGCGCTCACCTGCGGCACGCCGATCCCCAGCACCTCGCGCGTGGTGCAGGCGGCGCCGGGCCCGACGCCGACGAAGATCGCCGCCGCGCCCTGGTGCATGAGCTGGTACGCGGCCTCGCCGCTCACCGTGTTGCCGACCAGGACCGGCAGCTTCAGGGCACCGGTCAGGTCCGACAGCGACAGGACCCGGCCGGAGGTCGAGATGTGCCGTGCCGAGCTCACCTGCGACTGCACCAGGAACAGGTCGGCGCCGGCCTCGGCCGCCGCCTCGGCATGGTCCCAGGCCGATGCCGGCGTAGTTGCCACCGCGGCGAGCCCGCCGCCGGCCTTGATTCGCGAGATGAGGTCACCGATGAGCTCGGTGCGCACCGGAGCCTCGTATGCGTCGGCCAGCACGTGGGCCGCGGCCCGCCCGTCGGGAGCCGCGACGACGCGCTCGATGATCGGCTCCGCATCCTCGTAACGGGTGTAGAGGCCCTCCAGGTTGACGAACGCAACGCCTCCGGCCTCCGTCATCCGGATCGCGAAGGCCGCGTCCGCCACGGCATCCATGGCGGCCGCCAGGAAGGGGATGCGGAGCGGAACGCCGGCCAGGTCGGTGGAGAGGTCGACCTCGGACGGGTCGGCGGTCACGGCGCCCGGCACCAGGGCCACCTCTTCGAAGCCGTAGGCGCGCCGCAGGCGCGCATCGGTCCGGTCGCGAACCTCGATGGCGACGGCCGTGGCGTCGATCAACAGGGGCCTCCGGACTGCATGGCTGCGATGTTGGCCGAGTATACGGGCCGCAGCCGTCCGGTCGCCCGCAGGGTGATGCATGATCCCGGAATACGCACAGCACAGGTGGAGTTCATGGGCCAATCCTCCGGGACCCTGGGCATGGCGCGCGGGGTCTTCGCCCTGGTCGGCATCGGCGCGATCCTCATGGCCGCGTCGAACCTCAGCTCCGGCCAGTCGCTGTCCGACCCCGTCTTTCCGGCCGCGATCGGCCTGGGCGCCATGGCCCTCGGCGCGGCGCGGTGGGTGGAGGCGCCGCAGCCACTCGCCGCTGTCGCGACCTGGCTGGGGATCGCCGCGATGGGCGTGGCGCTGGCCGTGTTCTGGGGATTCCTCCTGCCGACCACCAGCCTCGACGTCGTGGCGCTGGCCGCCGTCCCGACGCTGATCCTGGCCGCCGCGGGCGTGCGGCTGGGCGTGGCACGCCGGCGGGCGGGCGCCCTGGGAACGCGGCCTCGCCAGGGCTCCGACTAGGGGACGGTCCAGGCGATCGAGCCCAGCAGTGCCTCGAATGCGGTGCGCGCGGCAGGATCGTCGCCCCCGTAACAGGCGCTGATACGGTCGATGCGCTGCGGCGTGACCGCGATCATGATCATCTCCGCCGTCGGCCCCACCCCACACCTGACATCTCCCGTGATGCGCGCTGCCTCGCGGCCGCCGACCAGCATCCGTCCCTTGTCGGGCAGCTGGCAGTCGGGAAGGCAGCGGTCGCTGACCCACAGCACCAGCACGCCAGCTGGCGCGAGCTCATCGAGCGGAGTCGCGCAGGGCTGCGGCAGCCTGCACTCGGCATCGATCGGCTGGTTCGCGAGCAGGGCGACCGTGGCGAGGGGCTGGGCAGGATCCGTCGAGCCGATACGGACGTCCCAGCCGGGTGGCGCCGTGAAACGGACTCCGTCGGCCGAGTAGGTTACGCCGGGCGCAGGTGCCGGAAGGCAGGCGACGAGCACCAACGCGGGGAGCAGGAGCCGCGCATGCCGCATCCCGCGCCTACCGCTCCGAGTCGAGCGGCTCCATCGCGGCGTCGACCCGCGGCGCCTCGTCGTCCAGGGACCGGCGCACCGCGTCGCGGATCGCGTCGGCGCGGGAGCGCGCCGGAGCCGCCTCGGCCGGCGTGACCGGTGGCGCCGGCGGCTCCATCGGTACCGCGGGCTCGTCGGAGACGTGCCGTGGCGCCGAACGCACCGCGCGCCGCACGGCCAGCTCGCGATCCTCGACGATCCGCTCGGCGATGCGACGCACCTCGGTGGTGAGCCACAGGAACGCGGTCGAGTCGGGTCGGTAGTCCGCCTCGGCAAATGCGTGGATGCGACCGTCGCGCTGCAGCGCGCTGATCTGCTCGAACTGGGCCTGCGACCCATGCTGGTAGACACCGAACGCCAGGCCGCCCTCCGAGCGCACCACGCTCCAGGCCGGGACGTCGGACGGGCCGTCGGCGATGTAGATCATCTGCTCGAATGGCACCCTGCGCAGCTCGTGCGGAATGGCCGAGTTGACGTGGATCTCCGGGCGCTTGTTGGTGCCCTTGTTGATCTCGAAGAGCGCCCGCGTCTTGCTCGTATTGTCGATCTGGTAGCCGAGCGCGGTGATCTGCCGCGACGGGAACAGCTCGCCCTGCCGCGGACGAGCGAAGCCGGGCGGATGCGACGCCTCGACGAACTCGCAGGCCCAGACGTCCTCGATGTAGGGTCGGACGGCGCTGCCCTCGATCATGGGCCGCAGCCCGGTGCTGACGACGTAATGCTCGACGGTGATGTCGGCGTGGGCGAACGCCGGATCGTTCTCGATCGTCGCGCGCACGGTGGCCAGGAACTCCGGGATGCCAGGATGAAACGTGAGCTCGGCGCCCAGCTCGGTGAGCACGGCGTTGGAGAGCCCCTCGAACCGGCCGGCGCGGACGTACTCGAGGATGTGGTTCAGGTACAGGCCGTCCTCGTTCACACGTCGCACGCCGTGGGCGAGGTAGAAGTCGGCAAGCGCGTCGACCTCCGACCAGAACGTGCGTTCGTCGACCCCGTAGCGCTCGAAGAGCGGGGTCTGCATGTTGCCGCGGATGAGGGTCTTGTCGAAGTCCCAGACGAGCGCGATCACCGTCTGGCTGAATGGTCCGGCCATGCGCCTCCTGTGCGCCGAGTCAACGGACGGCAAGTCTAGCGGCAGGCGTCAACGAGGCCGAATGGGCCGATGGTCACCCCGTCGCCAGCTCCACGCCGGCCGTTCGCGCGTCCTCCGCCAGCCGCTCCAGCGCATCGTCGTCCGCGGCGCTGGCCTGAAGCAGGCCGATGACACGGCTGACGCCCAGCTCGGCGTACGCCCCGAGCAGCTCGACGCGTTGGGCGCCGGCCGCCTTCCAGCCGGGCGTTCCCCACCACGCATGGACCGATACGGCCAGGCTGTCCGGGTCGCGCTCGATCTCCTCGCACCGGGCGCGGATGACCGGCAGGGCCTCGCGCAGCTCGTCCGGCGAGAGGCCGTCCACGTTGAGCTCGTCCGCGTAGCGCGCCGCCAGGCGCCAGGTCACCTTGGGCCCGTTGCCGCCGACCATGATCGGCATCCCGTGCTCGCTGACCGGCTTCGGCACGTTGCGCGCCCCGGTGACCGCGTGGTGCTTCCCGGCGTACGTGGCGTGGGTCGAGCGTCCGGGCTCGAGCATGCGGCTGATGACCTCCAGCGCGTCGTGGAGCATCGCCAGCCGGGTGGCGGTCTCGGGAAAGCCGTAGCCGTACGCCAGCCACTCGTCCTTCTTCCAGCCGGCGCCGATTCCCAGCTCGAAGCGGCCACCGCTGATCGCGTCCAGCGTGGACGCCATCTTGGCCGTCAGGGCCGGGTTGCGGAATCCGTTGCAGAGCACGACCTGTCCCAGCTGGACGCGTTCGGTCAGAGCGGCGAGGGCGCTGAGCGAGGTGAACGACTCGAACGTGATCTCGTCGGTGGGTCGCGGGACGGTGTGAAAGTGGTCGAACAGCCAGACCGATTCGAAGCCCAGCCGCTCCGCCTGCTGCGCCACGGCCACCGTCCGCGTCCAGGCGCGCTCGGCATCCCAGCCGTCGTATTCGCCGGTCCATCCCTGCGGCGCGATCACGCCCACCTTCATGGCATCTCTCTCCGTCGTGTCATCTGACGATCATCTGCGACCGCTCGGGGCCGACGCTGACGTGGCTGATCGGCACCCCGGCCAGGGCCTCGAGCCGCTCGACGTAGGCGCGGGCCGGCGCGGGGAGCGCCTCCCAGGAGCGGCAGCCGGTCGTATCGGTCTGCCAGCCGGCAAGCTCCTCCCACACCGGTTCGAGGCGGGCGTAGACGTCGTCCGAGGCCGGAATGGTGCGCCATTCACGCCCGGTGCGGGGATCGCGGTAGGCGGTGCAGATCGGGATCATCTCGAAGGCGTCGAGGACGTCGAGCTTGGTGAGGGCGAGGCTGGAGTAGCCGGCCAGCCGTACGCTGAAATGCACCGCGACCGCGTCGTACCAGCCACAGCGCCGGGGGCGCCCGGTCGATGTCCCGTACTCGGCGCCACGCTCGCGGAGCCGCTCCCCGTCGGCGCCGTCGAGCTCGGCGGGCAGTGGCCCGGTCCCGACGGCGGTGGTGTATGCCTTGGCCACGCCCATCACGCGATCGATCCGCACCGCCGGCAGCCCGGCGCCGAGGCTGGCGCCGCCGGGGATGGGGCTCGAGCTGGTCACGTACGGGTAGACGCCCCAGTCGAGGTCGCGCATGGTGCCCAGCTGGCCCTCGAGCAGGATCCGCTCGCCGGCCTCGAGCGCCTCGTCGACCAGGCGCTGGCCATCGACGACCCGCGGCCGCAGCCGCTCTCCGGCGGCAAGGTAGGCGTCGGCGATCGCCCGCTCGTCGGTGGAGGCGACGACCGCGTCGTGCAGCTCGTCGTCCGTGCCGCCGGCGCCGAAGTACCCGGTCACCATTCGCTCGACACGTCGCAGGTTGGTGGCGAGCCGCGACCGAAAGGCATCGGCTTCGAGCAGGTCGACGATCCGGATCCCGCGACGCGCGACCTTGTCGACGTACGCCGGACCGATGCCGCGCGAGGTGGTGCCGAGCTTCGCGGACCCGCGTTCACGCTCCTCCAGCTGGTCGAGCAGGACGTGGTAGGGCATGACGAGGTGGGCGCGGTCGCTGATGAACAGGTTGTCGGTCGCGATGCCCGCCGCGTCGAGCTGGTCGAGCTCGGTGACGAGGGCCGGTGGGTTGATCACGACCCCGTTGCCGAGCAGGTTGCGCGTCGCCGGGTAGAAGATCCCCGATGGGATCAGGTGCAGCTTGAACTCGCCGTGGCGGTTGACCACGGTGTGGCCGGCGTTGTTGCCGCCCTGGTAGCGAACGACCAGGTCAGCCTCGGCGGCGAGATAGTCGACCACCCGGCCCTTCCCCTCGTCGCCCCACTGGGCGCCGACGACGGCGATGACGGACATGGCGGGCGGGGCGGACCTGCGCTGCGGGGGAGGCGTCCCATCCTAGCGGTCAGCCGCCGTCGTTGCGCATCCAGACCCACTCGCGCGGGGTCAACCCCGAGGCGCGGATGGCGGCCGCCACCTGGCGCCCGAAATAGCGGTAGTGCCACGGCTCGTACGTGTAGCACGTCGTGGGCTGGGTCCCGGCGGGGTAGCTCATGACGAACCCGTACCGCCATGCGTTGTCGCGCATCCAGGCCCCGGCCGGCGTCCGTGCCCAGTCCGCGAGGTTCCACGGGGAGCCGGCGCCGGCGCTGGTGAAATCGAAGGTCGTGCCCAGCTGGTGCTCCGAATGCCCCGGTCGCGCGCTGCGGAGCAGCGCGGCGGCGTAACCGATCTTCGCCACCCACGAGTTGAAGGTCGCAACCTGCGCGTCGTGGCTGCGAAACGCGCTCACGACGGCGATCGGCCGGCCCGCGGCCCGCGCCGCGGCGGTCATGGCGGCCAGGTCGGCCAGGACCGGGCGCCGCACGCGGTGGCCGCCGTTGAGTCCCGCCGCAGAGGTGTCCACGAGGTCGCCGGGATGGTAGGTCGCCTCGACCCGGAACACCGTGTCGAGAAGCGTTCGCGGCCAGGCGTCATACCCGCGGTGCGCGGTCAGCCGGTCCTCGTACGTGCACGCCGGCAACGGGGCCAGGTCGCCGATCGCGACCCGCAAGGTGAACGTGACGCGGTCGTTGATCGCTGCCGGGCCGCCGACCAGCACCAGCCGCGCCGGCGCCAGGCGACGCGCCTGGCTGAGGACCACGGGGGGTACCGACGTGCCGGGCACCAGCAGGACCGATGCACCGGCGGCGACCGCCGCCGGTGTCGCGGCCAGCGCGTCGGGAAAGGCGGCGCCGGTGGCGACGAAGAGGGCCGGCGCGGGTGAGGGTTGTGCCGATGCGATGACGGCGCTGGTCCAGTACCGATCCGGACCGGCATGTCGCACGACCCCTCCACCGGTGTCGAAGGCATCCAGCGCCGTTGCCACCGCAGCGCTCACGGCGCCGGTGCCGCCCAGCACGACGATCTTGGCCGGCGTGAGGCGCCGCAGCTCTGCGGTGGTCGCAGCGGGAATGGCGTGCGGCTCGACGAGGAGCAGGGGCGCACCGTTGCGGCCGGCCAGTGCGCCGCCGCTCAGGGCGTCGGGAAACGTGCGCCCGGTGGCCACGTAGACGACGGGGCGCGCCGGTCCGAACACCGCGGCACTGACCGCCGCGGCGGTCGCGTAGCGGTCGATGCCCGCCAGGCGGGTGACCCCGCCGCCGGTGTGGAGGCCATCGAGGGCCGCCAGCACCTGATCGCCGACGGCCGCCGGTCCGCCAACGACGACGATGCGGCCCGGCCGCAGCCGGAGGAGCTCGGCGCGCGTGGCATCCGGCAGCCAATCCGGCTTGACGAGCAGGATCGGGCCACGCAACGCCGCCGCCGCCGGACCGGCCGCCAACGCGTCGGGAAACGCGGTTCCGGTGGCGATGAAGGCGACCGGCGTCCCGGGCTGGAACGTCGCGGCCGATACCGCGGCGGCGGTGGCGTAGCGATCGGCGCCGGCGATCCGCTGCACGGTGGCGTCCACCGCCCGGGCAACGGGCGGCGCGAGCAAGGGCAGGCTGGCGACGACGACCGACGTGATTGCCAGCCACCCGGCGACGGCGACCCGGAGCAGGCGAGGGACGCGGCGATTCATGCAGGCAGTGTGCGGGGCCGGACCGCCATCGAGGATCGGCCGATCGTCCTGGTCATCGTCGGCCGAGCGGGCGAGACGACGGGCCGAATACGGAAGCGCCGCCCGGCGGGCGGCGCTGGTGAACGCGGAACGGCGGCCCTTCAGGCGCGGGCGCGAACCTTGTCGAAGCAGCTGGAGCAGTACACCGGCCGGTCGTTCCGCGGCAGGAACGGGACGAGGGCCTGTCCCCCGCACTCCGCGCACACGGCCGCATGCATCTCGCGGCTCCCTCCACCGTTACTGATGCCCAGCGCCCGGTTCTGCCGCGCCGTGGCCCGGCAGCTGTGGCAGCGCTGCGGCTCATTGGTCAGTCCCTTCTCGGCGAAGAACTGCTGTTCTCCGCCCGAGAACACGAACTCCGCTCCACAGTCTCGACAATGAAGCGTCTTGTCGGCGTACACCTTGACCTCTGCCTCCGTGCGCATCCGTACGAGCCATCGCCGCACGGACGTTACAGCGCCCGAGTGTACACCCGGCCACAAGCCACTCGACCGCTCGTCGACTGGACGACCGAGCGCGATCAGTAGGCCGCCACCTCACCCTGGGCCGCCACGCCGTAGAAGCGGGTGTTTGCCTTCCGGAACTGCAACGGCACCTCGCCGATGGGGCCGTTGCGGTGCTTGGCCACCTTGGCCTTGATCGTCTCGACCTCCGCCTCCGCGCTCTGCTCGCCCTCGCGGTACAGGAAGATGACGACGTCGGCGTCCTGCTCGATGCTGCCCGACTCCCGTAGATCCGAGAGCCGCGGCTCGGCGGTGGTGCGCTGCTCGACGCCACGCGAGAGCTGGGAGAGGGCGATGACGGGGACCTTCAGCTCGCGCGCCAGCTGCTTGAGGCCGCGACTGATCTCGCTCACCTCCTGTACGCGGTTGGCGTCACGCGACGGGGTCGATGCCTGCATCAGCTGCAGGTAGTCGACGATGACGAGGTCCACGCCGTGCTGCTCTGCTTCGAGCCGTCGGGCCTTGGTGCGGAGCTCCATGACCGACAGTCCCGGTGAGTCGTCGATCCACATCGGGGCGGCGTGCATCTCGTTCATGACGCGTGCGATCCGACTCCAGTCCGTCTCGTCGACGAAGCCGGTCTGCAGCGGACGCGGATTGATGCCGCTCTCCGCGCTCAGCAGGCGCAGGGCAAGCTGCTCCCGGCTCATCTCCAGGCTGAAGACCGCGACCCGCTTTCCCTCGCGTACCGCAGCGTGCTGTGCGATGTTCAGCCCGAGGCTCGTCTTTCCGACGCTCGGGCGGGCGGCGATGATCACCAGGTCCGATGGCTGAAAGCCGCCGAGCAGCGCGTCGAGACCGGCGAGACCGGACGGGATGCCCAGGATCTGGCCGCGATGCTCGTGGAGGTACTCGAGCCGGTCGTACGCCTGACCGAGCAGCGTGCCGAGTGACTCGAAGCCCTGGGCGGTGCGGCGCTGGCTGATCTCGAACAGGATCGACTCGGCGCGGTCGATCGCCACCTCGGCGTCGTTCGACTCCTCGTAGCCGACCGCGGCGATGCGCCCGGCGGCGGCGATCAGGTTGCGCAGGACCGACTTGCGCTCGACGATGCGACCGTAGTGCTCGGCATGAACGGCCGTCGGGACCGCGTTCATGAGCGTGGCCAGGTAGCCCGGGCCGCCTACCGCGTCGAGCCGGTCACGGCGATCGAGCTCCTCCGCCAGCGTCACCAGGTCGATCGGCTCGCGCTGGCCATGGAGCGCGAGCATCGCCTCGAAGATGCTCCCGTGCGCCGCCTTGTAGAAGTCGGCCGGATGCAGGAAGTCGGCGACGCGCAGGATGGCGTCGGCGTCGATGAGGATCGAGCCGAGGACGCTCTGCTCGGCCTCGAGGGCCTGCGGTGCGAGCTTCTCGAGGGCGCTGCCGGACGACGAGGCGACGGTCATCATGGGCGGGATTGGTCTCCGAGCATGCGGGGCGAAGGTGGCGACCGGTGTCCGGTCCGGCGGTCGTTCGAGGCTAGTCGATCTTCGACCGGCATCGGTCGAGATCTCCCCAGAGTTGCCCACAGGTTTCAAATCTGGTGGGGGAAAACCGGCGACGGGCTGTGGATTCCATGCTCCGCAGGTTCGCCGGCGCTCGTGACAGGTAGGGTGTCGCGACCCGCGAGTCGTGACGTGTCAGCGTCCTCCCCAGCCCTCCGGCGGGTCACTGCGGCCGGGCGCGAGGTTCCAGCTGTCACGCTGCTCGACGACCAGGCCATCGCCATCGAAGGCGAGGGTCGACGTGCCGGCCAGGGTCACCTCCTCGCCATCCTCGCGCAGCGCGGCCCACCACTCGACCGAGGCACGCGCGCCGTCGACGATCGGGACGCCGAACCAGGCGCGGACGTCGGACTCGTCGCGAAAGGCGGCCTCGATGTAGCCTCGCACACCGTCACGGCCGACCTCGACCGGACGGAATGGCTGCGAGGTGAACCGGGCGTCGTCGGCGTACAGCGCGACGATGGCGTC
This sequence comes from Chloroflexota bacterium, assembly GCA_025937875.1. Lineage (GTDB taxonomy): Bacteria > Chloroflexota > Limnocylindria > QHBO01 > QHBO01 > JAICQM01. Next base: position 1,694 of record JAICQM010000016.1, on the reverse strand, counting down.
GGCCTCACCCGCCACCCAGGCGCGCTGCCAGGTCGCCGCCCACCGCGCGGCGGCCGCCCGCGCGTCCATCGCTCGGTCAGCCCTCGGGAACCACGCTGACGCTGACGGTGGCTTCGACGCCGGGCATGAGCCGCACGTCGACCTTGAAGTCGCCGAGCGTCTTGATGGGCTCTCTGAGGTGCAGCGCGTGGCGGTCGAGCTCGACCCCGCTGCGGTTGATGAGGTCGGCGATCTGATGGCTGGTCACGGCGCCAAAGAGCCGGCCGCGCTCGCCGGCCTTGACCGGGATCTCGAGCTTCAGCTCGCCGAGCTGGGCGGCGGTGGCCTCGGCATCGGCGCGGATGGCGCGCTCGCGCTCCTCGCGCCGATCGCGATGGCGCTCCCAGTTCGCGACCTGGCCCTTGTCGGCCAGCACGGCGGCGCCCGTCGGGAACAGGTAGTTGCGCGCGTAGCCGTCCTTGACCTCCTTGAGGTCGCCCTCGAGCCCCAGGCCCTTCACGTCGCGCTTGAGGATCACCTTCATGTCGTTCGTCGTCGCCTCGGTATCAGTTCGATGGTTGACTGGAATCGGCGCCGTTCGCGAGCCGGCGACGCCGCCAGCCGGCCAGCGAGCGCTTCAGCTGCTCGGGATCGCGATAACGGCCGTATCGGTCCAGGAGCTCGGGGAGCCGGTCGCGGATGGTGTCGAATCGGTCGCCCATCAGCGCCCGCAGGCTGGCCAGGTCGCGGTCGAGGTCCGCCGTGCCGTTGCGCGCGCGTTCCATGTGGTCGCGACGGACCTCGGGCGGCGCGTTCTGAATGAACATGTCCAGCACGAGCAGGACGACCGTCAGGTCATCGGCCTGGCCCAGGATCGGCACCGCGTCGGGGACGAGGTCGAGCGGCGAGACGACATAGGCGACTGCCGCGGCCAGGATGGCCTTGAGGCCGAGCGGCGTGCGTGGGTCGCGGACGATCCCCCACACCAGCCGGGCGTAGGTGGGAAGCTTCCAGACGAGACGGGCGAGGCGCAGGTAGCGCCAGCGGCCGGAGACGTTCACGCGCGCGTGCCTTTCGCTGCGGCGACCGATGGGTCCGGCATCATACCAGCGCGCGCCGGAACGGTTGACATTAGAACACCTGTTCTGCTAGGGTCGCATCATGACGCAACGACGGTCCCGGGACCGATGACCCGGCACGACGCGGAGCGCCGCCGCCGAATCCTCGACTGCATCGCGCGCACGGTCGAGGAGCGCGGCTATCCGCCATCGGTGCGCGAGATCGCCGATGCCGTCGGGCTGGCCTCGACCTCGGCCGTCCATCACCACCTCATCGCCCTCGAGCGCGACGGCCTGCTCGAGCGCGGAGTGAACTCGTCGCGCGCCCTGCGCCTCACCGCCAGCGCGGCAGCCGCGCGCCGGCCGGCACCGAGCCGGGTGACGCCGTTCCGGATGCCGCTCGAGCGCGACGTGGCCGCGCTGCCCGTGCTCGGCGAGATCGCTGCCGGTCAACCAATCGAGGCCTATGCGGACGGCGCCGAGTCACTCGACGTGCCGCGCTCGATGGTCGGTCCCAGCGACGCCTATGTTTTGCGCGTCCGGGGCCGGAGCATGATCGACGCCCTCATCGACGACGGGGACTACGTCGTCGTGCAACCGCAGACCACCGCCTCGGACGGCGACATCGTGGTCGCCCTGCTGGAGGACAACGGCGTC
>JAICQM010000078.1 GCA_025937875.1 Chloroflexota bacterium | reverse complement strand
GGCCACGTCGCGGGCCAGCCCGGCGAGCTGCCCGAGCTGCGACCCAAGGACCCGTGACGCGCCCTCGCTGATCGCGAGGCCCAGCGCCCGATCCGAGACGGCGGCCTCGGCCGCCGCGTCGGCCAGCCGAGCGCGGGCCGTGGCCGCTGCCGCGGCGTCCCCGTCACGCAGCGCCGTCGCCGCGTCGCGCACCGCGGCCAGCAGGTCGCCGCTCGTCTCCAGCCACAGGAGCAGCGCGGGCAGCGTCGTGGCATACGGCTGCACGCGCTCGATCGCCGCCGCGGCGACGTCGGCGGCCTCGGTCGCCGACGCGTGATCGCCGGCAGCCAGCGACGCGCCCGCGGCGGCGAGGGAGTCGAGCACCAGGGAGGTGTCGGCGCGCAGGCCGATGAACCCCGATGCGGCATCGCCGGCTCCCGCGATCTCCTGGCCGATCGCCGTCGCGCGATCCGGGGCCAACGTGAGCTGCGGCGGCGTGAGGCCGAGGGCGGCGCAGGGGCCGGCCAGCCGTCCCAGGTCAAGACGCGCCGACGCCAGCGGGATCGCCGCGGCTTCGGCAGCCGCCGCGGCGGCCTCGAAGCGCGTCGCATCCAGCTCCTCCCCCGTCGACGCATTCGCCGACGCGGCGCGAGCGGCGTCGATGGCGGCCGCCAGGGCATTGGCTGCCGCGACGAGCCCCGCCTCGGCGGTGCCGGCCGCGTCGAGCGCGTCGTCGACAGCCGCCGCGTAGCGCGGCGGATCGGCCGCCGCCAGCGGGAGCGGGCGCTGCGTGAAGGGGATGCCCGCCAGCAGCGCGACCGCGACGAGACGGAGGATCGGCGGAAGGCGGCCGCCGCCTATCATCGCGGCGTGGACCGGCGCGGTGCGCTGCGGGCGCTGCCCAAGGCGGAGCTCCACCAGCACATCGACGGCGCAGTCCGACCGGCGACCGCGGTCGAGCTGGCCGGGGAGGCGGGCATCGCCCTGCCCACCCTCGACGAGGCGCGCCGGCGCCTCGTCGCCCCGCCCCGCTGCCGTGACCAGGCGGAGCTGCTGACGTACTTCGACCTGCCCCTGGCCCTGCTCCAGACCGCCGCGGCGCTGACCCGGGTCACGGCCGAGCTGGTGGAGGACCTGGCCGCGGAGCAGGTGACGTACGCCGAGCTGCGCTGGGCGCCGCGGCTCCATCTCGAGCGTGGCCTGGGCGTGGAGGAGGTCGTCGAGGCGGTGACGGGCGGGGTGGAGATGGCGGCCGGCCGGCTGGGCCACGTGGCGCCGCGTATCGGCCTGATCGTCACCGCCATGCGCAGCCACCCGCCCGGCGCCAACGTGCGGCTGGCGGAGGTGGCGGCGGCCTTCGGCGCGCCGGTCGTCGGCTTCGACCTGGCCGGACCCGAGGCCGCGTACCCCGCACCGCCCCATGCGGCGGCGTTTCGGGCCGCCGAGGCCGGCGGGCTGGGTCTCACGGCACATGCCGGCGAGGTCCCCGGCCCCGAGCGTATCGGCGAGGCCGTCGACCTCGGCGTGCGGCGCATCGCGCACGGTGGCACCACCGCCGACGACCCGGCGATGATCGAGCTGGTCCGCGCGCGCGACATCACCCTCGACCTCTGCCCCACCAGCAACGTGCAGGCCGGCATCGTCCCGGACCTGGCGTCGCACCCGCTGGCGCGGCTGCATCGGTCCGGCGTCTCGGTCACCATCTCGACCGATGACCGCACGGTCAGCGACACCACCCTGACCGATGAGCTGGCACGCACCGCCGAGGCGCTCGACCTTGCCGATGCGGAGCTCGCCGACATCGCCCTCAACGCCTTCCGCCGCGCATTCGCGCCGTCGGACGGGATCGGGCCGCTCCGGGCCACGGCGGAGCGGGCGTGGGCCGACTGGCTGGAGGGCGGCGGCGCCTGATCACGGCAGGCCAAAATGGTCGGGCAGCTCGGCCGCGCTGGGGAGGATGACGTCGGGGCGGCGCTCACCTTCGAGCGCGGCGGCGGCGGCCGCGTCGGCAACACCGGTCAGCACCAGCACCGAAGGGATCCTTGCCCGCCTGGCGGCCACGATGTCCGCCGCGGGATTGTCGCCGACGATCAGTGCCTCCTCGGGGGCGATCCCGGCACGCTCGAGGATCGACGTGAACATCGCCGGCTCGGGCTTGCCGATGACGAGCGGCTCGACGCCGGTCGCGGCCCGGAGCGCGGCGACGGCGGCACCCGCGCCGGGGAGGAAGCCGCTCGCCGTCGGGTACCGCTCGTCGGCGTTGGTCGCCACCAGCAGCGCGCCCTCGCGGACCGCGGTCATGGCCGCGGCGATGCGGCGGTAGGTGAGCGTTCGATCCAGCCCCACGACCACCGCATCGTGGCGGGCCGGCAGCGGGCCTCCGTCGTAGTCGTCGGGAACCGCGGCCGCGGCCGGCGTCACCGCGAAGCCGGCGGCACGCAGCTCGTCGACCATGCCGTCGCCACCAACGGCGAGCACGCTGCGCACGGCGGGCAGGTGGAGCTGCAGGTGGGCGACGGTGGCGGAGGTCGAGGTCACAATGTGATCGGCCTCGGTGCGGATGCCCATGCCGGCGAGCCGGGAGACATACGCCGCGCGATCGGCGGTGGAGTTGTTGGTGGCGAACCGGACGCCGATGGCGGAACGCTCCAGGCGCTCGATTGTGGCCGCGATGTCGGGCACGGGCTGGGAGCCGCGGTAAACGACGCCGTCGAGGTCGAAGATCACCAGGCGCGGCCCGGCGGCGGAGGCGGTCATTCGGCCGCATGATACGCAGGAGACACGCACCGGCTCCGGCGCACGTGCCCTGCACGAGAGTATTGAGCCCGCGCCGCGCGAGGAAGTATCATGCCGCAGATTCTGCGCCGGGCTCCTCCATCCGCCCGCGCGCGTCCGGAGGCGCCGCGAAGCGCGGCAGATGTGCACCGAGTGGTGCAGAGGAGAGGTACCTACATGCGTAAGCATTCCAGCGTCGCCATCCTGGCGATCCTGGCGACCCTGGCGCTCGTCATCTCGGCGTGCACCAGCCCGAGCCCCGGTGCGTCCGGGAGCGCGGCGACCGCCAACGGCCTCTGCCGGCCCATCGGCGACGCGACGGCCGAGGAGACCGAGGCTCCCGAGACGGCGCCTCCCGGCAGCAGCGACCTCAAGATCGGCCTCGTGACCGACGTCGGCACGCTCGACGACCGCAACTTCAACCAGTACAGCTGGGAAGGCGCGCTGCGTGGTGCCGCGATCGTCGGGGCGGCTGAGCCGCAGAGCATCGTCACCACCGAGTCGAGCGAGTACGAGAACAACATCCAGTCGTTCGTCGACGAGGACTACGACATCATCGTCACCGTCGGCTTCGCCCTCGGGGAGGCCACCCTGGCCGCCGCCGAGGAGAATCCCGACATCCACTTCATCGGCGTGGACCAGTTCCAGGCCGGTGACGACCCGGTTGCTGGTGCCGGCCTCGACAACTACGAGAGCCTGATCTTCAACGAGGCGCAGGCCGGCTACCTGGCCGGCATCGTCGCAGCGAGCATCAGCGAGTCAGGCGAGATCGCGGCCATCGGTGGCTCGGGGACCATCCCGCCGGTCGTGAACTACATGCGTGGCTACGAGAACGGCGCCAAGAGCGTCAATCCCGATGCCACGGTCCACCTGAAGTACATCAGCGACGACCTGGCGGTCGCGTTCAACGACCCGACCGCCGGCAAGACGTTCGCCGACCAGTTCATCCAGCAGAACGCCGACGTGGACGTCCTGTTCCAGGTCGCCGGCAAGACCGGCAACGGCGTCCTGCAGTCGGTGACCGATGCCGGGATCTACGGCATCGGCGTCGACGTCGACCAGTGGCTGTCGAACCCGGACAGTGCGGAGTGCACGGTCACCAGCGCCGAGAAGAAGCTGACCCTGGCCGTCTCCGAGGGCATCGCTGCCGTCGGCGATGACTCGCCGCGGGCCGGCAACGTCTTCTACGGGGCCGACAACGACGGCATCGGCCTGGCGCCGTTCTACCAGTTCGCCGACCTGATCGATGCCGAGACGCAGTCCGCCATCGACGAGGCACTGGCCAGCATGGCATCGGGCGATCTGGATCCGTGCCAGCCGTCGGGCCTCTGCTACGCCGGCGAGGCGGACCCCGGAACCTGATCGCCGTCAGCTGACAGGAATCGCGAGCGGGTCGATCCACGACGGATTGACCCGCTCGCTCTCGTAAGGGGACTTGCAGAGCCGATGACCGACGCGTCGAGCAGCCCTCGCACCTCGGACGCCACGCCCGAGCGTCCGCCGCTGCTCGAGATGCGCGGCATCACGAAGCGGTACCCGGGCGTCGTCGCCAACGACGACATCAGCCTCGACGTGCGGCCGGGCGAGATCCATGCCCTGCTCGGCGAGAACGGCGCCGGCAAGTCGACGCTCATGAACATCCTCTACGGGCTGGCCGTGCCCGATGAGGGCGAGATCCTCCTCAACGGCACGCCGATCGAGATCGACGGTCCCAACGACGCGATCCGGCGCGGCATCAGCATGGTCCACCAGCACTTCATGCTGGTGCCCGTGCTGACCGTGGCCGAGAACATCCTGCTCGGCGACGAGCCCATGGCCAACCCGATCTTCCTCGATCGCGGCGCCGCCCACGCACGCATCCGCGAACTCTCATCGTTCTTCGGCTTCGAGGTCGATCCCGACGCCAAGGTCGAGAGCCTGTCGGTCGGCTGGCAGCAGCGGGTCGAGATCCTCAAGGCCCTCTACCGCCAGGCCGACATCCTGGTCCTCGACGAGCCGACCGCGGTGCTGACCCCGCAGGAGACGCGGGAGATCTTCACCGTCCTGCGTCGCCTCACGTCGGAGCTCGGGACCTCGATCATCTTCATCAGCCACAAGCTCTACGAAGTCCTCGACATCGCCGATCGCATCACCGTCATCCGCCGCGGCCGTGTCGTCGGGCAGCGCGTCCCGGCCGAGACCGATGAGGACGACCTCGCCGAGCTGATGGTGGGTCGCGAGGTGCAGCTGACCGTCGACCGCGGCGAGAGCCACCCGGCCGACGTGGCGTTGCGCGTCGAGGGGCTGCACGTCAGGGATGATCGTGGCCGGGAGGTGGTCCACGACGTCGGATTCGAGGTCCGTGCCGGCGAGATCGTGGGCATCGCCGGCGTCGCCGGCAACGGCCAGGACGAGCTCGTGGAGGCGCTGCTCGGCCTCCGTCCCGTGGCCGGTGGAACCGTGACCCTCAACGGCGCACACATCACCGGCGCCAGCCCGCGCGAGCTGCATCGCCGCGGGATCGGATTCGTCCCCGCCGACCGCCATCGGTATGGCCTGGTGCTCAGCTTCCCGCTGACCGACAACCTGAGCCTCAACGACTACTACCACGCCCCGTTCGCACGTGGCCTCGTGCGCAACGAGGCCGAGATCCGATCGTATGCCGAGCGGCTGGTCGGCGAATACGACGTGCGCACCCCATCGGTGACCGTCGACGCCCAGACGCTGTCCGGCGGCAACCAGCAGAAGCTGGTCGTCGCGCGCGAGTTCGACGGCGACCTGACCCTGCTGGTCCTCGACCAGCCGACGCGCGGCCTCGACGTGGGCAGCATCGAATTCATCCACAGGCAGGCGATCGCCAAGCGCGACGCCGGCGTCGCCGTCCTGCGGGTCTCGGCCGAGCTGGACGAGGTGCTGGAGCTCTCGGACCGGATCGGGGTCATGTACCGGGGCAGGCTGGTGCAGGTCCTCGACGCGCGAGCGACCGACCGCGAGGAGGTGGGCCTGTTGATGGCCACCGGCGGCCGGGACACCGAGCCGCCCATCGAAGCCCCTACGGCCGTATCGTGACCGACGCGCCCGCGGCAGCCGAACCCACTCGCGAGGAGGGCCGGCGGTCGCCCTCCACGCTGAGGCGGATGGTGCGGCTCGGGATCCTGCCCGCGATGGCGATCCTGCTGGCCCTGGTGGTCGGGGCGCTGGTGATGATCGCGTCCAGCCCGCTGGTGCGCGGCTCGCTCGACCTTGGCCTGCCGCTGACGGCCTACGGCGCCCTGCTGTCGGGATCGTTCGGGTCGGTCGACGCCATCATCAACACTCTTGTGCAGGCCACGCCCCTCATCCTGGCCGGCCTGGCGGTCGGGATCGGCTTCAAGGCCGGCCTCTTCAACATCGGCGCCCAGGGCCAGTTCCTGATGGGTGGCCTGGCGGCCGCCGCCGTCGGCGTCGCGACCGCCGGCCTGCCACCCATCGCTGCCATCCCGCTGGCGCTGCTCGCGGGCGTCGCCGCCGGCTTCGCCTACGGCTTCATCCCCGGCTTCCTCAAGGCCTTCACCGGGGCCCACGAGGTCGTGACCACGATCATGCTCAACTACGTCGCGATCCAGATCATCGCCTACGTGGTGTCAGGGCCCCTGCGCGGCGAGAACGTCAGCTTCGCGCGCACCGAGACGATCACCAGCGCCGCGCTGCCGGTACTCGCCGGGCGGAACGGGCACATCGGGATCGCCTTCGCGCTGGTGGCGGTCCCGATCATCGCCTGGCTGCTGTTCCGTAGCACGCTGGGGTTCGAGATCCGGACTGTCGGCGCCAACCCGGAGGCGGCGCGCTACGCGGGCATGCGACCCCGCCTCCTGACCATCCTCACCATGGCCATCTCCGGGCTCCTCGCCGGCCTCGCCGGCGCGACGGTCATCCTCGGTACCGTCGGCCACATCCCGGCCGCCTATGCGACCGGGGTCGGCTTCGATGCCATCGCGGTCGCCCTGCTGGGCCGCTCGCATCCGGTCGGCATCCTCTTCGCCGGCCTGCTCTTCGGCGCCATGCGCGCCGGCTCGGGCCTCATGCAGATCCAGGCCGGCATCCCGGTCCAGATGGTCAACGTGCTGCAGGCGGTCATCCTCTTCTTCCTGACCGCCGAGCTCATCGTGCGCTACCTGTTCCGGGTCCGCGCCGAGAGCGCCGAGATCTCGGAGCTCAAGACCATCACCAGCAGCTACGGCACCGGGCAGGCGGTGAAGTGACGCCATGATCGAGCTGCTGTACGACATCCCGATCCTGGGGTTCCTGTTCCAGTTCGTCGGCTACCTCATCGAGGTCCTGCCGATCATCGCCCCGACCATCATCGGTGCCGCGACGCCCATCGCCCTGGGCGCCATGTGCGGCTTCATGAACGAGCGCTCGGGCGTGGTCAACATCGGCATCGAGGGCATGATGCTGACCGCCGCCTTCGTCGCCTGGTGGGTGGCCAGCCTCACCGCCCAGGTGCTGCCCGGTGACCCGATCGGTCCGATGGGCATGTCGCCGGCGCTCCTCGTCGGCCTCGTGGCGGCGATCGCGGCCGCGATGCTGGTGAGCCTGGTGCACGCCTGGCTGTCGATCACCGTGCGGGCCGACCAGATCATCTCCGGCGTGATCATCAACATCTTCGCGGTCGGCATCACCGGCTACCTCAACCTGCTCATCAGCCGCTCGGCGCCCCCCTCCGCCGGCCAGTTCCGGGCGTGGGACGCGCCGGCATTCCTGGCCGACATCCCCGTCGTCGGCTGGCTGTTCGATGCCCTCCTGTCGCAGGGGCCGATCGGTCTCAGCCTGCTGGTGGCGGTGATCGTCATGCAGGTGCTCCTGTTCCGATCGCGCTGGGGCCTGCGCACGCGGGCCGTGGGCGAGCACCCCGAGGCCGCGGAGACGGTGGGCATCGACGTCATCGCGCTGCGCTATCGCAACGTCATCCTCGGCGGCGTCTTCGCCGGCCTCGCCGGCGCCTACCTGACCATCGAGTTCGGCAACTCGTTCCAGGGCGAGATGACCAACGGCCGTGGCTTCATCGCACTGGCGGCGCTCATCTTCGGACGCTGGACGCCGCTCGGCTCATTCGGCGCCGCGCTCCTGTTCACCGCGTCGGAGGGCATTCAGCGCGCGGTTCGCTTCGGCCCGCCGGAAGGCGCACTGGGCGATTTCCTGAGCTCGGTGCCGTCGCAGTTCTACAGCGCCCTGCCGTACCTCATCACGATCATCATCCTGGCCGGCGTCGTCGGCCGCAGCATCGCCCCCGCCGCCGACGGACGGCCGTACAGCCGCGAGAAGCGCGAGAAGCGGGCGAAGGCGAGCGCCTAGGCCTCCGCCGCCGGCTCGTGCTGGTGCGCGGCGGGCGGGACGCTGAGCAGGTCGACCGGCAGTCCGGCCGCCGCCAGGTCGGTGATCACCGGCGCACGGTCGTAGTCGACGTTGCGGAAGCCGACGACGACATCGGCACCGACGTAGATCACCGCGTAGCGGGCCCGCGCGTCACCTTCTGCGCCACAGCCCACCGATCCGGCGGCCACGAAGTGCGCCGGACCGACGACCCGGTGGAACGACTCGTGGGTGTGCCCGAAGCAGAAGACGTCGTCGCCCTCGTCGGCAGCGATGCGCGCGAACGCTCGCGACGGCCGATCGGCCCACAGGTACTCGCTCTGGCGGATGGTCGAGCCGTGGAAGAGGAGGACCGATCGGTCCTCGGCGCTGACGCGCGCCGTCATCGGCAGCCCGCGCAGCCAGGCGCGGTGGTCATCGTCGATGTGGGTGCGCGTCCAGAGCAGCGACACCTCGCCGCTGGCCTCCGCTTCGGAGCTCGCCCACAGCGACCCGGGCGCG
>JAICQM010000075.1 GCA_025937875.1 Chloroflexota bacterium | reverse complement strand
CGCCGCCCTCCTCGCCCTCGTCATTCTCCTCGGCACCGCCTCGGGAAGCCTCGCCGCACCCGTCGGCGTGCCCGGGCCCGACGCTCCCACCGCCGAGCCGGCGGAGCGCGCCGGCGAGTCCGCTCCGGAGCCGCGGACGGTCCCCGGTCGCGTCATGGTCCAGTTCCGCGACCAGGCCGCCGCGCCAGCGCGGGCGCAGGCGCATGGGCTGACGGTCGCCGGATCGACGGCTGAGCTCGCCGCCGCTGGCCCGTCCGACCACGCCGGCCCCACCATCGTCGAAACCGGCACGCGTCCGGTCGCCGCCGTGGTGGCCGACCTGCGGGCCGATCCGGCCGTCGCGTGGGCCGAGCCGGTGTACGTCACCACCCTCCCCGGCGAGGTCGCTGCCGCCGTCCCGGTCAACGATCCCCTGAACGTGCAGCAGTACTCGCTGGATCGGATGAAGGTCCGTGACGCATGGAGCGTGACCACCGGCGGCTCGACCGTCGTCGCCGTGCTCGACACCGGTCTCCAGTGGGATCACCCGGACCTCCAGGGCATCGTCGCCTACAACACCGGCGAGCTCGGCGGCGGCAAGGAGTCCAACCACGTCGACGACGACGGCAACGGCAAGGTGGACGACTGGCGCGGGTGGGACTTCGTCAACAACGACAACAACCCGGGCGAGGACAACGTGCACGGGACCTGGGTGTCGGGGATCATCGCCGCCACCGAGAACAACGGCGTCGGCGTGGCCGGGATCAGCTGGAGGGACAAGGTCCTGCCGGTCAAGATCATGAACGCCTCCGGCCTCGGTGATACCGCCGACCTCATCGCGGGCATCGACTACGCGGTGAAGCGCGGCGCCAAGGTCATCAACATGAGCATCGCCGGATTCCCGTTCTCGCAGGGCGTCCAGGACGCCGTCAACCGTGCCTGGAACAGCGGCGCGATCCTCGTCGCCGCTGCCGGCAATTACCGCAGCAGCGCACGCACGTTTCCGGCCGACTTCGGCCACGTGCTCGGCGTGAGCGCCACCCAGGCCGATGACGAGTTCACGAACTGGTCGAACCATGGCAGCTGGGTTGAGCTCTCGGCCCCCGGTGCCCTGGTGACCACCACCAACTGCAACCCCTGCAATGGGTGGGGCCATTACGCCGCCATCAGCGGCACCAGCTTCGCCGCCCCGAACGTCGCAGCCGTGGTGGCCCTCATGCGCGCCCGCTTCCCGAGCTATACCAACCAGCAGATCGTCAATCGTCTCATCGCGACCGTCGACGACCTCGGCTATCCCGGTCACGACCCCCGCTACGGCTTCGGCCGCGTCAACGCCTACCGCGCCGTCGGCGGTGGACCGGCCAAGCTGACCCACGGCGCCGGCGACGTGCTGGAGGGCAACAACACCCTGGCCACCGCGCGCGGCCTGGCGCTCGGAACGACGGTGCGCCCGACCAACTATCCGGCCTCCGACGTCGACTACTACCGCGTCACCGCCCCGCGCGCGGGAAGGATCGACGTCAGCGTGACGGCGATCGTCGACTCCTCCCGCCCGCAGAAGAGCGCGCTGCACTTCGACCCGGTGCTCGATCTCTACACCGGTAGCGGCACGTACATCGGCAAGGTCGACAACGCGTCCGACTCGTCGGCCACCGAGCGGGCGTCGTTCCAGCTGGCGTCCGGGGCGAGCGCCATCCTGCGCGTCTCGAACTGGTTCCCGAACGGCAGCAAGGTCGCCTACAGCGTCCTGCCCACATTCGTGGACAACGTGGTCCCGAGCGCCATCTTCCGCTCGCCGTCTCCCTCCGCCACCGGCGTCGATGCCGATGCCCCGGTCCACGTGCAGTTCAGCGAGGCGGTGACCGGCGTCTCGGGCTCGACGCTCGCCCTGCGGGACGCGGCCAACAACGTGCGCCCGGCGACCGTGACGTACAACGCTGCGACGCGAATGGCGACCCTGCAGCCCTGGACCACCCTGGCCGGGTTCGCCACCTACCGGGTCACCGCCAGCAGCTCGATCCGCGACGCGGCGGGCAACGCCTTCGGCGGCACGACCTGGACGTTCACCACCCGCCGGGCTGCGCCACGCGTCGGCGGCTCGGACCGGTATGACACCGCCGCCCGGCTGTCGCCGACTCGCTTCGGGCCCGGCGTGCCCGTGGTGTACGTCGCCACCGGGGAGGCGTTCCCCGACGCCCTGACCGGTGGGCCGGCCGCAGCCGCGGGCCACGGCCCTCTGCTCCTCACCCGCGCTGACAGCCTGCCGGGTCCGACGGCCAGCGAGCTCGCGCGCCTCAAGCCGGGCAGGATCGTGGTCCTCGGTGGCGCCGGGGTCGTCAACGCCGCTGTCATGACGGCGCTCGACGCTTACACCACCGGACCGGTGACCCGGATCGCCGGAAGCGATCGCTACGACACCGCGGCACGCATCAGCGCCGCCACCTTCGCGGCCAACGTCCCGGTGGTCTACCTCGCCACCGGCGCCACGTTCCCCGACGCCCTGGCCGGTGGTGCGGCGGCCGCCCGCACCGGCGGGCCGATCCTGCTCACCCGCCCCGGCGCCATGCCGCCCGCGACGATCGCCGAGCTGCAGCGCCTCAAGCCGGCCCGGATCGTGGTCCTAGGCGGGCCGACGATCATCGGTGACGGGCTCCTGGCCGCGCTCGACGCCTATACCACCGGGCCGGTGACGCGGCTGTTCGGCGTGGATCGCTACGCGACGTCGGTCGCGGTCAGCGCGGCCACGTACCCGAGCCAGGTGAAGACGCTGTACGTCGCCACCGGGACGGCGTTCCCGGACGGCCTGTCGGCCGGCCCGATCGCCGGCGGCGTCGGCGGACCGCTGCTCCTGGTACGCCCCGGTGAGCTGCCGGCGACCGTCGCCGCCGAGATCAGGCGGCTCAACCCGGCCAACGTGGTCATCGTCGGCAGCAGCGGCGCGGTGGGCGAGGGCGTGCGGAGCCTGATCGAAGGACTGTGACCGGCACCCCGACGCGGGGTTAGAATCGCGGCGATCCTCAGCAGGAAGACCGCATGACCGATCGGCCGTCCGTACGGATCCACCCCACCGCGGAGGTCTCGGCCGAGGCGGTCATCGGTCCGGGCACGAGCATCTGGAACCAGGCCCAGGTGCGGGAGCGCGCGCGGATCGGGGGCGGCTCCATCATCGGCAAGAACGTGTACGTGGACACCGACGTGGTGATCGGTGACCATTGCAAGATCCAGAACAACGTGAGCCTGTTCCATGGCGTCACGGTGGAGGACGGCGTCTTCATCGGTCCGCACGTCTGCTTCACCAACGATCGACTGCCGCGCGCCATCAACGCCGACGGCTCGCTCAAGACCGATGACGACTGGGAGGTGAGCCCGATCCTCGTCCGCCACGGCGCCGCCCTCGGCGCCAACAGCACCATCCTGCCGGGTGTGACCATCGGTCGCTGGGCGATGGTCGGGTCGGGCAGCGTCGTCACCCGTGACGTGGGCGACCACGAGCTCGTCGCCGGCAACCCGGCGCGGCGGATGGGGAGCGTCTCGCGCTGCGGTGCCGTCCTGCGTGACAATCCCGACGGCTCGCCGTTCCGCGGCACCTGCCCTCGCTGCCACGAGGCGTTCCCGCCCGGAGATGGCGCGTGAAGGTCCTCACCGTCGTAGGCGCGCGTCCCCAGTTCGTGAAGGCCGGCCCGGTCAGCCGGGCGCTGCGCAAGCGCCACACCGAGCTGCTGGTGCACACCGGTCAGCATTACGACGACGCGATGAGCGCCGCCTTCTTCCGCGACCTCGAGATCCCGGCTCCGGACGTCAACCTGGAGGTCGGGTCGGGGCTGCATGGCGAGCAGACCGGGGAGATGCTGCGGCGCCTGGAGCCGGTCGTCCTGGAGCACGAGCCGGACTGGGTCCTCGTGTACGGGGACACCAACTCGACCCTGGCCGCGGCGGTGGTGTCGTCGAAGGTCGCCTACGCCGACGGGCGGCGCCCGCTGCTGGCCCATGTCGAGGCCGGCCTGCGCTCCTTCAACCGCAACATGCCCGAGGAGCGCAACCGCGTCGTCGCCGACCATCTCGCCGACCTGCTGCTGGCGCCGACCACCGCCGCGCTCGAGCACCTGGCCCGCGAGGGGCTCGCCGAGCGCGCCGAGCAGGTCGGTGACGTCATGGTCGATGCCTGGAGCTGGGCCGCCGAGCGAGCCGCCGCGCACCTGCCCGCGGAGGCGGCCGCGCGTCCCGGATTCATCCTCCTCACGCTGCATCGGGCCGAGAACGTCGACGACCCGGCGCGGCTTGCGGCGCTCATCGATGCGCTCGCCACGTCGGCCGCCGCTCTCCGGGCGCCGGTGATCTTCCCCGTCCATCCGCGCACACGCGACATCCTCGACCGTCACGCGATGGCACTGCCGGCCAACGTGACCGACATCGAGCCGGTCGGGTTCCTGGAGATGGTGGCGCTGGAGCGGGGCGCGCGCGTCATAGCGACCGATTCCGGCGGCGTTCAGAAGGAGGCGTATTTGGCCGGAGTCCCGTGCGTGACGCTGCGCACGGAGACCGAGTGGGTGGAGACCGTGGACGCAGGCTGGAATCGCGTCGTGGGTGGCGATCCCGACGCGCTGCGAGCGGCGCTGGCCGACGTGGCGTTCCTCGCCGGTGACCGTCCACGCCCCGACCTGTACGGCGATGGGCAGACCGCCACCCGGATCGTCAGTGCCCTGGAGCGGCGCCTCGAAAGCGGGACCGCGACCGCGGCCGCACCCGCCGATACCCAGCGCGTCGGGGCACCCCCCGAGCGCGGC
This sequence comes from Chloroflexota bacterium, assembly GCA_025937875.1. Classification (GTDB taxonomy): domain Bacteria; phylum Chloroflexota; class Limnocylindria; order QHBO01; family QHBO01; genus JAICQM01. The sequence continues at coordinate 4,257 of JAICQM010000075.1, read as the reverse complement.
ATGACGGAGGCCGTGGCCACGTGATCCCCATCGCCCGCCCGCAGATGGGCGCCGAGGAGAAGGAGCTGGTCTGGAGCGCCCTGGAGTCCGGGTCGCTGGCCCAGGGGGCGCGGGTCCGGGAGCTGGAGGAGCGGTTCGCGGCCTTCACCGGCGTCCCGCATGGCGTCGCCACCAGCTCCGGGACCACCGCGCTGCACCTCGCCCTGCTCGGCTATGGCATCGGCGAGGGAGACGAGGTGATCACCGTTCCCTACACGTTCATCGCCAGCGCCACGAGCATCCTGTACACCGGCGCGCGCCCGGCCTTCGTCGACGTCGACGAGCGGACGTTCAACATCGACCCGGATCTCGTCGAGGCGGCCATCACGCCGCGCACGCGGGCGATCATGCCGGTGAGCCTGTACGGGCAGGTGGCCGACATGCCGGCGATCGCGGCCATCGCCGAACGGCACGGGCTGGCGGTCATCGAGGACGCAGCCCAGAGCCACGGCGCGGCGATCGGAGAGCGCCGCTCGGGGACCTGGGGCGCCGGCTGCTTCAGCTTCTACCCGACCAAGAACATGACGACCGGCGAGGGCGGCATGATCACCACAGCCGACGGCGAACTGGCCGAGCGGCTTCGGCTCCTGCGCGAGCATGGGATGAAGGTGCGCTACCACCACGACACGCTCGGCTACAACTTCCGCATGACCGATATCCACGCCAGCATCGGCCTCGCCCAGCTCACCAAGCTGCCCGGCTACAACGAGCGGCGGCGGGCGATCGCCGCTCGGTACGACGCCGACCTGCGTGGTGTGATCACGCCGTACGTGGCACCGGGCCACGTGCACGTCTACCACCAGTACACGATCCGGGTCGCGCAGCGCGACGCATTCGCCGACCGGCTGCGCGAGCGGGGCGTGGGCAGCGGCATCTACTACCCGATCCCGGTGCATCACCAGAAGCCGTTCGTGGCCCTCGGGTACGGCGACCAGCGCTTCCCGATCACAGACCGCCTGACCGAGCAGGTGCTCAGCATCCCGGTCCACCCCTCCCTGACCGATGCCGAGGTCGACATCGTCGTCGAGGCCGTCAACGCCACTGCCGACGAGCTGGGGCACCTCGCGGTCGAGGTGCCCACATGACCGATGCGCCAGCCCTTCGTGCCGGCGTCGTGGGCCTGGGGATGATGGGGCGCAACCACGTCCGTGTCTGGGACGAGGTGACCGAGGGGGTCGAACTGGCCGCCGTGGCGGATCCCGATGCTGCCGCGCTGCGCCGCGCCACGGCCGGTCGCGCGGCGCGCGGCTACGCCAATCCGGAGACGATGTTCGCCGAGGAGCAGCTCGACCTCGTCAGCATCGTGGCCCCGACCTCGCTCCATCTGCCGGTGACGCTCACGGCGCTCGAGGCCGGCGTTCACGTGCTGGTCGAGAAGCCGATCGCCACCGACCGCGCGGAGGCGGAGGCCATGATCGCGGCCGCCCGGGCCGCGGGACGGATCCTGACCGTCGGTCACATCGAGCGCTTCAACCCCGCCATCCGCGAGCTCAAGGCCCGCCTCGCCGCGCACGAGCTCGGTCGCGTCTTCCAGATCAAGGCCACTCGCCTGGGGCCATTCCCGGCCCGCATCCGCGACGTGGGGGTCGTGATCGACCTCGCGCCGCACGACCTCGACGTCATGCGCTTCCTGGTCGAGAGCGAGCCGGTGCGCCTGTACGCCGAGACGGAGCAGCGCATCCACACCGACCACGAGGACCTGTTCAACGGAATGATGAAGTTCGCCAACGGGGTCATCGGGATTCTCGACATCAACTGGCTGACCCCGACCAAGCGTCGCACCCTCACCGTCACCGGTGAGCGCGGCATGTACGTCGCCGACTACATCAACCAGGACCTCATCTACTTCGGCAATCCCGACGCCGGCCACACGTGGGAGAACCGCGGCGCGGATGGCATCGCCCAGCCCATCACCTCGGTCGCGGAGGGCGAGATGAGCCGCCGCTACGTCCGCAAGCAGGAGCCGCTCGCCGTGGAGCTGTCCGAGTTCGCCGCCGCGGTGCGCGACGGTGGCCCGCCGCCGGTCGATCCGCACGACGCCCTGATCGCCCTCCTGCTGGCGCGCAAGATGGTCGAGGCTGGAGAGACGGGCGAGGTCATCGCCGGCGCGGCGCTGGAGGAGGCGCTGGCATGAGGATCGCCGTCGTGGGCCTGGGGCACATCGGCCTGCCTCTGGCGGTGCAGTACGCCGGGCGCGGCCACACGGTCATCGGCGCCGACATCAATCCACGCATCGTGGACGCCATCGGCCGCGGCGAGAGCCCACACGACGACGAGCCGGCGCTGCTCGAACGGGTCCCGCAGCTCGTCGCATCGGGCAACCTGCGCGCGACGACCGTCACTGCCGATGCGGTCCGGGAATCGGAGGCGGTGGTCGTGATCGTGCCGGTCGTCGTCGACGCGCAGCGCGAGATCGACTTCCGGCCGATCGACAGCGCCACGCACGACATCGGTGCCGGGCTCCAGGCCGGCACGCTCGTCGTCTACGAGACCACCCTCCCGGTCGGTACCACCCGCGACCGGTTCGGACCGATGCTGGCCGAGCGCAGTGGCCTCGACCTCGACCAGTTCCACCTGGCCTTCAGCCCCGAGCGCGTCCTCGTCGGCCGCGTCTTCGCCGACCTGGCGCGCTATCCCAAGATCGTGGGCGGCACCACGGAGGAGGCGACGCGACGGGCGGCCGAGTTCTATCGGTCCGTCCTGGAGGAGGGCACCGAGGTGTGGGCCGTGGCCAACGCCGAGGCGGCCGAGATGACCAAGCTCGCGGAGACGACCTACCGCGACGTCAACATCGCCTTCGCCAACGAGCTGGCGCGCTACGCCGCCGAGCGCGACATCGACGTGCTGGAGGTCATCGGTGCGGCCAACTCGCAGCCGTACTCGCACATCCATCAGCCCGGCGTGGGCGTCGGCGGGCATTGCATCCCGGTCTATCCCCATTTCTTGTTCAACGGCGACCCGTCTCTGCGCCTCCCGCCACTGGCGCGCGAGATCAACGAGGGGATGGGAGAGTTCACCATCGACGAGATCGAGGAGCGCGTCGGGTCGCTCGACGCGACGAACGTGCTCGTGCTCGGCATCGCGTATCGCGCCGACGTCCGCGAGGACGCCTTCAGCAGCGCCTTCCGCCTGCGCGACGAGCTCGTGGCCGCCGGCGCCCGCGTGTACGCCCACGATCCGTACTTCAGCGATGACCACCTGCGCGAGCGCGGGTTCGAGCCGTACGACCTCGATGCGCCGGAACCGATGAAGGTGGCCATCGTCCAGGCCCCGCACCAGATCTACCGCGACCTCGATCCGGCCGCGATCCCGGGGCTCGCGCTGTTCGTCGACGGGCGCAACGCCATCGAGCGCGCCCCGTGGGAGGCGGCCGGGATCCCGTACCTGGGGATCGGCCACTGACCGCGTCGCCGGCCGCCTCCGGGGCCGCGCCGCGTGTGGGCCTCGCGGCAGGCCGCGGGGTGTGGGTCGTGCTGCCCACCTACAACGAGCGCGACAACCTCGAGCCGATCGCTGCCGCGATCCTCGAGGCCCTGCCACAGGCCGAGCTGCTCATCGTCGACGACGCCTCGCCGGACGGCACCGGCGTCCTGGCCGACACGATCGCCGCCCGCGAGGAGCGCGTGACGGTGCTCCATCGGCCCGGCAAGGAGGGCCTGGGCGCCGCCTATCGCCACGCGTTCCGCTGGGTGCTGGAGCGGCCGGACACGCAGGCCGTGGTCCAGATGGATGCGGACTTCAGCCACGATCCGGCCGACCTGCCGCGGCTGTTGACGCCGCTCATGTCCGATGCCGACCTGGCGCTCGGGACGCGCTATATCCGCGGCGGCGGCACGATCGGCTGGCCATGGCACCGGCAGCTGATCAGCCGCGCCGGCACCACGTTCGCGCGGACCGTGCTGCTGCTCCCGTACCGCGACCTGACCGGTGGCTTCAAGGCCTGGCGCCGCCCGTTGCTCGACGCGATTCGGCTGCGCGACGCGCACGCCAGCGGCTACGGCTTCCAGGTCGAGATGACGTGGTGGGCGCATCGCCGTGGCGCCCGCATCGCCCAGGTGCCGATCGTGTTCCGGGAACGGGTCGCCGGACACAGCAAGATGCACGGCGGGATCGTGCGCGAGGCGCTGCTCATGGTCGTGCGCCTCCGCTGGGACGCGATCCGCGAGGCGCTCCGCCGCCCACGTCCGCCCACCGCCTGACTGAGCGTTCGTCGCCCCT
>JAICQM010000063.1 GCA_025937875.1 Chloroflexota bacterium | reverse complement strand
GGCCATCGTGGTCCCTCGCCAGATCGCCATGTACCTCATGCGCGAGGAGACCGATATCAGCCTCCTGCGCATCGGTGCCGAGCTCGGCGGCCGCGACCACTCGACCGTCCTGCACGCCTACGACAAGATCGCGCGCGAGCTGGGCGAGAACGACGAGATGCGCCGCGAGATCAACGCGGTGCGGGAGATGATCTACTCCGAATGAGCGCCAGCCGCCGGATCGCCGACCGTGCGTCCGGTGGTACTTCCGGCCCGATCGACGTGGATAACTCGCGGGTTCTGGTGGATATCCACCGGCCGATGTGGAGAAGTGCGCACCGCAACCACCCCTCGGGACGGACGCCATCCACCGTTGCCGGTGACGTTCCCACCGCCGAGGGGCCATCGGTGCACCGGGTCCTCAACACGCCGCAGGTTCGGATTCGAACTCGATCCGGACACCTGTCCACGCCGTCCACACGCCTACTAGGGACGGCGACGGTAAGGAAGTATTCTGTGAGATACCGATAGATAGTAGGAAGGGCGCGCCCCGTGGATGTGGAGATGTTTGGGGCGCCAGGCACGAGAAGGACGGGCAGATAACGACATGAACGTCTCGGTGATGCAGGAGAACCTGGCTCGCGGGCTGAGCGTCGTCAGCCGCGCCGTGAGCAGCCGCGCCACCCTGCCCGTCCTGGCCAACGTCCTGTTGCGCACCCAGGACGCGGGACTGAAGCTGACCGCCACCAACCTCGAGATCGGCATCAACTGCTGGGTCCCGGGCAAGGTTGCCGAGGAGGGCGAGATCACCGTCCCGGCCAAGCTGCTGACCGACCTCGTGGCCAGCCTGCCCAACCAGCGGGTCGACCTCGTCCTGTCGCCCAAGGACCGCACCCTGAAGGTCACCTGTGCCGGCAGCAAGAGCTCGATCAAGGGCATCGAGGCCGATGAGTTCCCGGTCGTGGCCGCGATCGGCGACGCGCCGGCCACCACCGTCGACGCCCGTGCGCTGCGCGAGGCGCTCGGCGAGGTAGTCTTCGCCGCTGCCTCGGACGAGAGCCGCCCGATCCTGACTGGCGTCCTCACCCGCCTCGCCGGCAACCGCATGACGCTGGCCGCGGCAGACAACTACCGAATCGCCGTGCGTCACCTCGACCTGGCAAGCCCGGTCAGCGCCGAGATGACGATCGTGGTGCCCGGCCGCTCCTATGGCGAGCTGATGCGGATCCTGCCCGACGGCGAGGCCCCGGTCGAGATCACCGTGACGCCGAACAAGAGCCAGGTCCTGTTCCACGCCGAGGGCATCGACCTCGTCAGCCGACTCATCGAGGGCCAGTTTCCCAATTACGAGCCGGTCATCCCGAGCTCGCACACCTCGCGTGCCATCGTCGACCGCGAGGCCTTCCTGGCCGGCGCGCGGCGGGCCAGCATCTTCGCCCGCGACAGCGCCAACATCGTGAAGATCGCGCTCGGTGGTGACGGGGAGGATGGCCAGGGCGTGTCGATCACCGCGCACGCCGCCGACATCGGCGACAACGCCGATGCGCTCGAGGCCGCGCTGGAGGGATCGCCTACCACGATCGCCTTCAACGCCCGCTACCTGATCGACGTGCTGAGCAACCTGGGCGCCGAAGAGGCCGCGCTGGAGCTCTCCGGCCCGCTGGCGCCGGGCGTCATCCGCGGCGTGGGCAAGGACGACTACGTCCACGTCATCATGCCGGTCCGCACCGCGTCCTGACCCCGGCGATGAGGGCCTGAGCAGATGCGCCTGGCCCGGCTGGCGCTCGAGCAGTTCCGCAGCTACGAGAGCGCCGAGCTGCACCTCGATCCCGGCCTGACGATCGTTGCCGGCCCTAATGGCGCCGGCAAGACCAACCTGCTCGAGGCGGTCTTCGTGGGCGTCACCGGGCGCTCGCCACGGACCGTCGCCGACCACGAGCTGGTGCGCCACGGCGCGCCGTTCGGGCGCGTGCGACTGGACCTGGCCGATCCGGCCGGGGGTGAGGGCGCACGCGTCGAGACCGTGGTTCCCGGCATCGAGCCGCCCGCTGGCCTCCGCAAGCGCGTCAGCGTCAACGGCCTGGCGCGGCGCAGCGGTTCGCTGGGCGAGACGGTGCGCGCCGTCCTGTTCCGCCCCGAGGAGATGTTGCTCCTGGTGGGCTCGCCGTCGGAGCGCAGACGCTTCCTCGACGCCATCCTGGCCCAGCGCGACCGGCGCACGGCGCGTGACCTTGTCGAGCTGGCTCGCGTGCTCGCCCAGCGCAACGCCCTGCTGCGCGCCATCCGTCGCGAGGAGGCCACGGCCGACGGCCTCGCCTTCTGGGACGACCAGCTGGCGGTCATCGGGGCACGGGTCACCGCCTCCCGGCTGGCGCTGGTGCGCGAGCTCGGCGCGCGAATCGGACCGCTCCACGATGCCGTCGCCCCGCCCGACGAGCTCGGCGACGCCGTTCGCCTCGGCTACGCCGACTCGCTGAAGGACGCCTGGCCGGAACGCGATGCCGGCGAGGACGGCTCCACGCTCGAGCCCGCCTTCCGGCGCCGACTGGCCGCCGTGCGGCAGAAGGAGCTGTGGAACGGCGTCTCGCTGGTCGGGCCGCAGCGCGACGACCTGGTGGTGGAGCTCGGCGGCCGAGACGTGGCCGCGCACGCCAGCCGCGGCCAGCAGCGCACGATCATCCTGGCCCTGAAGCTGGCCGAGACGGACCTGCTGGGCACCGACGGCCCGCGCCCCATCGTCCTCCTCGACGACCTGTTCAGCGAGCTCGACCCGGAGCGCTCGGCGCGGGCGCTCGACCTGCTTGCCGAACGCGGCCAGGTCCTGGTCACCATGGCAGATCCCTCGGCGATCCCGGTCGCGCGCCGCGCACGCGTCCCGATCTGGCAGGTCGGTGACGGCCGCCTGTCGCTGACCCCGCGGGTCGCCTGAGCGTGCCGCGCGAGGAAGCCGGCGCCGCCGTCGAACGCGTGCTGCTCGACGCAATCGGCCCCGAGGCGGCGGTCGAGATCGCCCAGGCCCAGGCCCGCGTGGCCTGGGAGGAGGTCGTCGCCGAGGCCGGCCTGGCGCGGGGCGGGATGCGGTCCCGCCTGGTACGCGTGGCCAACGGCATCGGGCACGTGGAGGCCTCGGAGCCGATCCTCGCCAACGAGCTGCGGTTGCGGGGCGAGGCCCTCGCGTGGGCCGTGAATCGCCGGATGACGGGTCGCCCGGGGGCGACCATTGCCTTGCGGGGAGTGGCCGTATCGGTGGCTCGTTTCGAGTAGCGCGGCGTTCCTATACTCACGCGAGCGCCATGAGCACCCGACTCGCCACTCGCATCGGCCTCCCGTCGACCGATGAGCGCGCCCCCGGCGCGCTCGACGTCGTTCGCTTCACCGAGCCCACCGTCGGAGCGCTTGCGCGCACCAAGGGCAGCCTCTTCCTGCTGGCGCAGGTCACCGGGACCGATGCGTCACTTGCCCGGGCCGCCCGCGAGGCGCTCGACGAGGTGGAGCGCGACTACTACTACGACCTCTCGGCCGGCACGATGGGCGCCCTGGCCAAGGCGCTGCGGGCGGCCAACCGACGCCTCTACCACCACCGGCGGCGGCTGGGGATCGGGCGTCGCGGCGGCGTGGGCGTGGTGGCGATCGCGGTCCGCGCCCGTGAGCTGCACGTCGCCAAGCTCGGGCCAGCCAGTGCCGTCATCGTCCGCGAGGGCCGCATGTTCGAGCTCCCGCCGCCGCCCCAGGTGGCCGAGGAGGACCCGCGGATCCGGCAGCGGCGAATCGCCGCCACCCTCGGCGAGGCGCTCGAGATCGAGCCCTACACCTGGCATGGCGACCTGGCGCCGGGTGACCGGATCGCGCTCGTCAGCCGCAACCTGGCCCAGGTGGTGGGCGTCGAGGAGCTCAAGGGCGCGCTCGGCAGCCTGCGCCCCGCCGCCGCCGCCGAGCACCTCCAGCAGCTGTTCGCCATCCGCGGCGGCGGCCGTGGCTCCGACGGGCTGCTGGTGCTCGAGGTCATCGAGCTGCCGGCCACCGCCACCACCCAGCAGCTGGAGCCGGTGCGCCCCGCCGATATGCTGGCCGGCCTGCCCGACGAGAGCCCGGTGCCGCTGGCCGACGCCATCGGTCGCATGCTGCATCGCATCGGCGACGGGCTGGACGCTATCCAGGCGGCCGCGGGGCGCCTCCTGCTGCGCCTGGTGAACATCCTGCTCGCATTCGTGCCGCGCCGCGGGGCGCAATATCCCGCCGTGTCGCGCACCGACGAGCGCGAGACCGGGCGCCGCCGCCGGCTCGGCCTGGTGTGGATGGCCGTGGTGGCCGGCCTGCTCGCCACGGGCGTCACGGTCGGATCGCTGCCCTCCGCCACCCCCACCGAGGCCATTCCGCGCGCCGCGGTGGCGCGCGAGGCGATCGCCGCCGCCGCCGGCCTCATCGCCGAGGTGGAGGAGGAGGTCGAGGGCCGCAACCTCGTCGAGCGCGCGCCGGACCGCGCCACGGGGCTCCTCGACGACGCCTTCGCCGAGGTCGAGCGAGCCGCCGGTGCGGGGATCGCCGCCACCGCCCTGGAGCCGCTGCGCGGTCGCGTCGATCGGGCCCTCGACCAGCTGCACCACGTCGCCCGGCTGCGCGACATCGTCACCGTCGCCGACCTGTCGGCCACGCTGGAGCAGGTCGACCTGGCCCGGATGGTCGCCTCCTCGGACGGTGCGCTGTGGCTCACCGACGCAGCGCGCGGGCGGCTGATCCGCGTCGATCCGGCCGACGGGACCAGCACGGTGGTCTATCGGGCCGGCCAGACGCTCGACGACGCGGTGGCCGGTGACCCGTGGCTACTGGCGACCGCCGCCACCGACGTGGTGCTGGTCGATCGCCAGCGCCAGGCATGGCGCATCGACCTCATCGAGCTCGTCCCGCGCCGGATGCCGCTCACCGGGATCGAGGCCGTCGCTCCGGAGAGCCAGCTTTTCGCGGCCCTTCAGCATCGTCCGCCGCTCGAGATCTTCACCCTCTACCTCGTCGATGCCGCCGACGGGCAGATCGACAAGTGGACCCCGCCGGCCGTCATCCCGGTCACCTTCCCGAGCGCCGCCGAGCCGTTCCTCACCTCCGACAGCGACCTGCCGCCGGCCGACGCGCGCGACCTGCTCGTGGACGCCAACCTGTGGCTTCTGCAGGCCGACACGGTGACGCGCGTCAACTTCGGCACGCCCCTGCCGCAGACCGACTTCTCGCTCGACGCCCCACCCGACGGCGAGGTGCGGCAGTCGCTCGACTACCGGCTGTTCGACGCGGCCACGATCGGGGAGCGCGACCTGTTCTACGTCTACGACGCGGCCAACGCGCGGATCATCGGCTTCCAGCGGGCCGACGGTGCCTTCGTCGGGCAATGGATGGCACCCCGCCGCGGCGCGCAGGCCGATCTCCTCGATGAGGTGGTCGGCATGCGGGTGGCATCCGTCGTCGACGGCCCGCCGGTCGCGTACCTCGCCACTCCCGACAGGGTCGTCCGCGTCGTCCTCGAGTAGCCGACGCTAGAATCGGTCCATGGCGGAGCAGCCCTTCGGGCGGGTCAGGCTGATCGAGATGGTGGTCGAGAGCGTGCGCGTCCACATGCTCTCCAGCCAGCACGTGGTCATCCTCAAGGAGTCCGAACGGGACCGATATCTCCCCATCTGGATCGGCCCCGCTGAGGCCAACGCCATCGCGATGCGCCTCCAGGGCCTGACCGCCGAGCGTCCGCTGACGCACGACCTGCTGGTCAGCGTCGTCGCCACGCTGAACTCGAGCGTCAGCCGCGTCGTCGTCACCCACGTCACCGACGGCACCTTCCACGCCCGCCTGTACGTCGAGAACGCTGACGGCGACGAGGCCGAGATCGACTCCCGCACCAGCGATGCGATCGCGGTCGCGGTCCGCACCGGGTCCACGATCTACGTCGACGAGCGCGTCCTCGATGAGGCCGGCGTCGAGCCCGATCAGCTCGAGGACGGCGACGGTGGCCCCGAGGACGAGAAGCTCGCCGTGTTCCGCGAGTTCATCAACTCCCTCGACGTCGACCTCGGCCCCGGCGAGGGCGGCCCGCCGCCCGAAGAGGGCAGCTGAAGCCGTCGGGTGCTCCCTCGCGCCGTGTCAGCAGTTACTCGTGCTCCACGAGCGGTGTGTCGTGAGCATTCGTGGTCCACGAGCCAGGTGTCGTGAAGGTTCGTGCTCCACGAACGGGTGCTGACAGCGCACGGGCGCGCGCCTGCCGCCCCCCAGGCCTATCCGGCGGGGCGGCTCCGGACCGGGCCGAGGACTTCGCGGCGGCGGAACCAGAGCGCCAGGCGCAGCTTCCCGATGTCGCGGAACGTGCGCAGGATCTTTCGGAAGCTGGCGCCGGTGTTCTCGCCGGCGGTGCGCGGGTAGTGGTTGACTCCGACTTGCGCGATGCGCTCGCCCCGGGCGCGGAGCTTGATGAGCAGCTCGGCGGACAGGAACGGCGAGTCGGCGTCGAGCCGCAGGCCATCGAAGACCTCCCGTCGGAAGAGCTTCATGGCGCAGTCGATGTCGCGCACACGGAGCCCGAAGAGGACCGACACGATCGCGTTGTAGGTCTTGGCGATGAAGATGCGGTGCGCCGGATCACGGCGCTTGATGCGGTAGCCGATGACCACGTCGACCGGCTTGCGCGCCGGGTCCTCGAGGCGCGTGAGCAGGCGCTCCATCTCCTTGAGGTCGAACTGCAGGTCACCGTCGGAGAAGGAGATCAGCGACCCCGACGCGGCCGCGAAGCCGGCCTGCAGGGCGCCGCCATAGCCGCGGTTGGCCTGGTGCACCACGCGCACCTCGGGGTGCGCGGTGGCGAGGGCATCGGCCAGCTCCGGGGTGCGATCGGTAGAGCCGTCGTCCACGATCACGACCTCCAGCGAGGGCACCAGCGGACCGATGTCGGCGAGCGCGCGCTCGACGGTGCGCTCCACGTTGGCCTCCTCGTTGTAGGCGGGGAAGAAGAACGTGAGGTGGGGCCGATCGGTCACGTGGGCTCCTCTGGGACGGGCTGGGTCAGGGCAGGACTTCGACAAGGTCGGTATAGCCGCCATACGTCTGGACCGGCCGCGTGCGGAAGACGCTCAGCAGCCGCTCCACCTCCCAGTCCGGCGGCACCAGGTACACGGGACGTTCGTTGAGGTAGGCGCGGATGGCGGCGTCGATCGTACCCCAGCCGTCGTCGATGATGTTCCGCTCGTCAATGATCGTGATGTCGGGGCGGTCGCCGAGCACCCAGCGGTGGTACCACAGCGGCGTGCTGTAGCTCCACCAGCTGATGATGACGGCGTCCTGGGGGAGGGCGCGGTAGACGCTGGCGACCCAGAGGTCCGCCTCGCGGTTGGCCGACTGGTCGCGTACCTCGTATAGGGTCACCAGGGCGGTGAGGGGGAGCAGCGCCGCCAGGCCCACCACGAGGCCGCCGGCGACCCGGGCCGCCCAGCGGCGACCGCCGAGCGCGAGCGTGTGGCGCGTTGCCTCGGCAATCGCCCGCGCCGCGGCGCCGGCCAGCGTCGCGGCCGCGACACCGACGAGGACGCAGGCCACCAGCGCGGTCAGCAGGTAGTAGCGGTCGATGTCGCCATCCTGGAAGTTCATGGCGTAGAAGACGTTGGCCACCGCCAGCAGGGCGAGGAAGGCGGCCGGGCCTGGTCGGCGCACGATGAGCGTGGCCGCCCCCATCGCCGCGAGCAGCCAGCCCGGACCGACGAGCTGCGCCGCCAGCACCGTCGAGGCCTTCTCCCACTTCGAGGCCAGGAAGTCGAGCGGGCTGCTGTCGAAGAGGCCGTGGAACTGCTCGGCGAAGACGAGGTAGCGGAACCCCTCCCAGGTCGTGGGTCGCGCGTAGAAGAGGGGAGGCTCGGGCGGCGTCAGGGCGCGGATCGGGATGTAGAGGTAGGTCAGCAGGCCGATGCCCAGCAGCAGGACGCAGACGCCGATGAGGCGCCAGCGGCGCCAGAACGACTGGTCGACCATGAACAGCCAGGGGCCGATGGCGAACGCCATGAGCCCGGTGAGGGGATGGTTGCCGAGGCTGATGCCGAAGGCGAGGGCCGCTACGGCGAGCCACCAGCCGGCGCGCCGTGACCCCGCGCGCTCCGCGGCCCACCACGTGACCAGCAGCCAGACGATGAGCGCCGCGAAACCGATGTGAATGGCGTGGACGTCGGCCCGCAGGGCGTTCTCCCACGGCTCGCTGGCGAACGCGAACGCCAGGCCGGCGACCGCCGAGGCGCCGGCCACCAGCCATCGGCTGCGCTCGCCGACGAGGTGCGAGGTGGTGATGGTCGTGAGGCCGGCGGCGGCCGCGACGCTCACCGCGGAGAGCAGGTTCATGCGGTAGGCCATGCCCTCGCCCACGGGGAGCTGGCTCCACAGCCAGCCCAGCATGGCGTAGGTCGGAAAGCCGGTGGGGTGGAAGATCGACAGCGTGGGCGGCACGGTCTGGGCCTCGGCGGTGTCCCAGAAGCCGGTCGACGGCATGAGCGTCCGCAGGTAGATCGCGAAGGCGACCAGGGTCACGAACGCGGCGGCCCACCAGACCGGCCCCGACACGTGGGCGAAGCTCCGGCGATCGGCTCCGACCCGTGCAACCGGGCTCCGGCCGGGGCCGTCAGGGGACCGATGTATACTCACCGCCGCCGTGCCGTGTCACTTCCAGCGGCGCCCGCAGGGGCGCCGCTTCCGTTGACCTCCCGTCCCGTTCGGCGGCGGGGCGCGAGGCCAGCCTTCGGCGGCCTGCCCCTCGACGCCGGCGCGCTGTTGGCTGCCATCCTCATCCTCGGTCTGCTGCTGCGGGTGCTGATCGCCGGCATCCTGCTGCCGCAAAGCGGATTCCGGATCGACGTCGGCGACTTCACCGCCTGGGGCCAACGGCTGGCAAGTCTCGGGCCGGGCGAATTCTACGAGACCGGCTACTTCTCCGACTATCCGCCCGGCTACCTGTACGTCCTGTGGTTGCTGGGCTGGCTGGGCAACCTGCTGACGCCGCTGGTGGGGCAGAACGCCACCGGTGGGCTGGTGAAGATCCCCGGCATCCTGGCCGACATCGGCGTGGCGTACCTGCTGTTCGCCTACTGCCGCCGCTTCCTCCACGGGCGCTTCGGGCTTCGTGGGCGGGTGTGGAGCGGCGAGACGCTGGGGCTGGTGGCCGCCGGCATCTACCTCTTCAACCCGGTCACCATCTTCAACAGCGCGATCTGGGGACAGGTCGACTCGGTCGGCACGCTGGTCATCGTCGGGACGCTCTACGCGCTGGCGCGCGGCTGGACCGAGGCGGCCAGCCTGGGCGCCGTCATCGGCCTGCTGGTGAAGTTCCAGTACGCGTTCCTGATCCCGATCGTCGCGCTGGTCGGCCTCAAGCGCCACCTCGCCGGGCGCTCCAGCGACCCGGAGCACGATGGCCGCCCGGACCCGGTCCGCATCCTGACCTCGGTGGCGGTCGGCGTCGGCTCGCTGGTCCTGCTGCTGGCGCCGTTCGGGATGACGGTCTGGCATCCGAGCGGCGACCCGACCCAGAGCCTCATCCACAAGTTCGGTGACGCGGCGACGACCTACGAGGGCCTGTCGATCAACGCATTCAACCTGTGGCGCAGCCCGTGGAGCGGCCTCGGCGACACCCTGTCGTGGGGCTGTGACGGGCCGTGGGAGGACGTGGCCAGCTGTGCGGGGCAGGGGATCGCGTTCATGCTCGGCGACACGGTCGTGCCGTGGCAGACCGTCGGCACCGTCCTCTTCGCCGCCGCCGCCCTGCTTGCCCTGTGGCAGGTCTGGCGCCGCGACGACCCCACCGGGCTGCTCGTCGGAACGCTGCTGGTGGCCGCGGCCTTCTTCGTGCTCCCGACCCGCGTCCACGAGCGCTACCTGTTCCCGGCCCTCGCGCTCGCCGCCCCGCTGGTGGCGCGCGCCGCACCGGCGTTCACGCTGCAGCGCGCCTCGCTGGCGGTCGCCGGTGCCATGGCCTTCGCGGCGGCGATCTATGCCATCCCCGCCCTCACCGCCGGCGGCAGCAGTGAGGCGGCGAACGCGGTGCGGGCTGTCCTGCCCTGGCTGGCGCCGTTGACCGCGGCGGGTGGGGCGCTGCTGCTGGTGCGCTACGGGTGGGTCGCCTTCTACGGGCTGCTCACCCTCTCGGTCACCGCCAACGTGGTGTGGGTCTACACCGCCGACTGGAGCTTCGCCGGCGGGGCGGTGATGAACCCCGGCGTGAACGGCCAGCCGATGCGGCCGCCGGCCTGGATCGACGACTGGCTGTTCAACGACGTCGGCATCTACCTGCTCTCGATGCTCATCGTCATCGCCTTCGCCTGGCTCGCCTGGCGCGCCCTGCGCCTGGGCGCCATGGCCGCCCCGGCATGGACCGATGCGGCCGCCATGGCAACGCCGGCAGCCCCCGAGGGCGACCTGACCGATGCGCACCGCGCCCCCGTCCGCTGGTGGCGCCCGTCCTCGCGTCCCGACCCGCTCTTCCGCGAGCCCCGGCGCCGTCTCGACCGGCTCGACGCGCTGCTCGTGCTGGGCTTCATCCTGTTCGCGCTGCTGTTTCGCATGTGGCGCATCGACGTCCCGCAGGGCTACCACTTCGACGAGGTCTACCACGCCCGCTCGGCGATGGAGTGGCTCGCGGACTGGCAGGAGGGCTGGACCCAGGACACCTACGAGTGGACCCACCCGATGCTGGCCAAGTACCTCATCGCGGCGGGCATGGTGGCCGCTGACCCGAACCACGTCCGCGACGCGACCGAGCTCGCGGCGCCGAGCACCGCGCTGGCCGTGGCGCCGCCGCGGGGGTCGGCCGGCCGCGAGCGCTCGGTGGCCTTCACGCTCGACGGTGGGCAGGTCGTGGCCCGCGACGCCCTCGACGGGACGGAGCTCAGCCGCTGGACCGCCGACGGGCCGGTCGCCGCCCTCGCCTACGACGAGACCGCGGTGCGCCTCCTCGTCGGCCGCGCCGACGGCGGGGAGGTGGTCGCCTTCGATCTCGACGCGTTCCTGGCCGAGAGCGGTCCACGCGCCCCGCCCGACGCCGGCGAGACGTGGTCCACCGACCTCGCCAGTGTCAACGAGATCGTCATCTCGACCGATGGCCTGACGATCCTGGCCCGCGGGGCGGACGGCATCGCCCGCCTGGATCCGGCCGGCGGCGAGGTTGCCGCCACCAGCGACCTGGTGGCCGGCGGCGTGGCCCATCTGCCGGCCCCCGAGGACGGCGATGCCTACGTCCTGGCCACCGATCCGGCGGCCGGCACCGTGGTGGTCCTGGATCCGGCGACCCTCGAGCCGGCCGACCACGAGCCACTGGTCCCGCAGCTCGGCGCCTCGATCGGGCCGATCATGGTCCAGGGCAACGGTGACGACCGCCAGGTGTGGACGCTCACCGGGCCGCTGCCCGCGGTGGAGGGCGTGCATCCCGCCACCGGCGGCGGCGTCGCGGTCTGGAACGAGAAGCTCGACAAGGTCGGCACCGGCCCGCTTCCCGGCGCCGGGCGCGCCTTCGCCTGGCAGCCGATCGCCAACCAGGTCTACGTCGCCGGCATCGACGACGGCACCGGCGACCCGGTGCTGTGGACCGTCTCGCCCCACGGGGAGTGGGACGCCGGCAGCGGGCGCCTGCGCTCCGGCCTCTCGACCTGGGACACGACCCCGCTCC
>JAICQM010000191.1 GCA_025937875.1 Chloroflexota bacterium | reverse complement strand
GCGTCGACCATGCGCGGCAGGCGCGGGTCACGCGTGTTGAAGTCACCGGCCACGACGAGGCGCTCGCGGCCGGCAACCCACGCCTCGGCCCAGGCCGCCAGCTCGTCGAGCTGCGCGTCGCGGCGCGCGCGGGCGCCGAGCCGCAGGGGGGCCAGTAGGTGCACCGAGGCCACGGTCAGCGCCGCGGCGCCGAGCCGGAACCGCGCCCATGCGACGCGCGGCCGGTCCCACGGCGGATCGACCGGCTCCAGGATCCCCTGCTCTTCGAGCGCCAGGTGCGAGGCGATGACGATGCCCGGCCGCGTGCCGGCGGTCGGCCACCACAGCCGCGACTGGAAGGATGGCGGCAGGATCTCGCCGACCCGGTCGCCGTGCGCTTCCTGCAGGAGCAGGACGTCGGGCTGCCACGCGCGGAGGGCCTCGGCCAGGCCGAGCCGGGGCGGTGCGCGGCCCTGGAGGTTCCAGGTGAGGACGGTGAGCTGTGGCACGAGCTCCGGCGTCGGCTCAGCGCCGCTCGGCTGGTACGCCGAGGGTCACGGCGGCGGCCACGGTGGCCACCGCCAGGGCACCCGCCTCGGGACCGGTGAGGCCGATATCGGAGCCGAACAGCTGCGCCGCCGGGGCGGGGATGGCGGCCAGGACCCGCGGCACGATGGTCCAGCCCAGCACGAGGACGGTGACGGCCGTGGCCCCCGGCAGCCCGGCCATGCGGGTCGCGACCGCCGTCAGCACGCCCAGGAAGGCCGCCAGCAGGAGGACGAGCACGAGCGCCGGCGCGTCCCGCGCCCCCGACGCGTCGACGAGCTGCACCGCCCCGCGCTCGGCGACGGTCACCAGCAGCGCCAGGATGGCACCCGCGAACAGCTCACGCACCCCGGTCACGACTCCCCCATCCCCCGCCGGGCGTCGAGCACGCCGGCACCCAGCGCATCGCGCAGGCCGCGCGCGATGCGGTACGACTTGCCGGCACCCATCACCAGCACTGCGTCGCCGGCACGCAGGTGCTCACCTACGTAGGCCGTCGTGGCGTCCACGTCGCCGGTGGCGATGGTAGGGACCCCGCTCGTGCGCTCGACCAGGTCGGCGAGGTCCTCGGCCGAGGTGGCTCGCATCGCCTCAGGCGTGTCGCGGCTGGCGAAGATGTCGGCGATCACGACCTCGTCCGCATCGGCGAAGCTGGTCGCGAACTCGTCGGCGAGGAGGGCGGTGCGGGAGTACATGTGCGGCTCGAAGACGGCCCACAGGCGCCGCTCGCCGACCAACTGTCGGGCGGCGGCGAGCGCGGCGCGCACCTCGGTCGGATGGTGCCCGTAGTCGTCGTAGACGATCACGCCGGCAGTATCGGCGATCAGCTCCATGCGCCGTCCGGCTCCGCGGAACGTGGCCAGCGCCGCGACCAGCGCGTCGGGATCGGCGCCCAGCTCGCGCGCGAGCGTCAGCGCTGCGGTGGCGTTGAGCACGTTGTGCATACCGGCCAGCACCATCACGTGGCGTCGCCCGTCGAGCGTGAACGACGTCCCGCCGCGCTCGAGCGCGACACGACCGGCCGCGACGTCTCCGCCAGGCCCATAGCGCACCACGCGGCCCTCCCAGCCGTCCAGACGCGTCAGCAGCACGTCGAGGCCCGGATCGCCCGCCGCGGCCAGCAGGAGCCGTCCAGGCAGGCGTGGATCGGGTCGCATGCCGCGCACAAAGGCCTCGAAGCTGCGCAGGACCGCCGCGCGGTCGGCGAAGAAGTCGGGATGGTCCATCTCGACGTTGGTGAGGATCGCCGCCGCGGGGTGGTAGTTGAGGAAGTTGTCGCCGAACTCGTCGGCCTCCACCAGGAACGGCAGTCCCTCGCCGGGACGGACCGATGCGCCGCCCCAGGCGGCGATCGCGGCGCCAACCTCGACCGTCGGATCCAGCCCGGCGCCGATGAGCAGGTGCCCCAGCAGGGCGGTCGTGGTCGACTTGCCGTGCGTGCCGCCGACCGCCAAACCGATGTGCCGGTCCGCCGCCATGAGCTCGCCCAGCAGCGCCTGCCAGGTGACGACCTCGAGCCCCGCGGCTTTAGCCGCCGCCAGCTCGTGATTGTCCGCCGCCGCCCGAA
Organism: Chloroflexota bacterium; assembly: GCA_025937875.1. Taxonomy (GTDB): domain Bacteria; phylum Chloroflexota; class Limnocylindria; order QHBO01; family QHBO01; genus JAICQM01. The sequence continues at coordinate 1,485 of JAICQM010000191.1, read as the reverse complement.
CGGCGGGCGAGATGGCCACCCGGTCGAGGCCGGCCAGGTGCGCCGGATCGTGGCCGGTGATCACCGGAACGCCCGCCGCATCGAGCGGCGGGGTGTAGGGCGAGGGTCCGTCGGCATCGCAGCCATCGACGATCGCGCCGGCGCGCGCGCAGAGCAGCGCGACCCCGGCGGCGCCCGAGCCCGCGATCCCGATGACGTGGATCCGCTCGCCGGCGCGTACCACTCCCCTACTCCGACGCCGCGGCGTGTGCCAGCTCGAGCGCCAGCAGGGCGCTGGCGCGCTTGTTGCCGTCGCGATCGTGGGGCCATACCGCTCGCTCGATGCGCGCGGTGCCTCCCCGGCGGATGGCGGCCACGTACGTCAGGCCGACCGGCTTCTCGGCCGATCCCCCGTCCGGACCGGCGATCCCGGTGACCGCGACCGCCACGCCGGCAACCGGGAAGCGCGCCAGCAGGCCGTCGGCCATCGCCTCGGCGACCTCGGGCGACACGGCGCCGGTGCGCGCCAGGAGAGCGGGGTCGACGTCGAGCAGCTGCTCCTTGAGCAGGTTCGAGTAGCTGATCACGCCTCCGAGGTAGTGGTCGCTCGAGCGCGGAATCTCGGTGATGACGTGGCCCACCAGGCCGCCGGTGCACGACTCGGCGGTCGCCATCTGCAGCCCGTGACGGCGGAGCACGTTGCCCAGCCGCCGCGCTGCGGCGGTCAGCTGGCGCGCGGTCGGCGGCCGGGCGGAGGGCATCGGCCTAGCGGTAGTTGATGAACTGGAGCGCGACCGGGTAGTCGAGCCCCCGCAGGTGCGCGATGACCGCCTGCAGGTCGTCGCGGCTCTTGCCCGAGACGCGCACCGCATCGCCCTGGATGACCGGCTTGGTCTTCGGGAACTGCTCACGGATGATCTTCGACAGCTCCTTGGCCTGCTCGCCGGTGAGGCCGCGCCTGAGGCCGATGGTCTGGCGCACCGTTCCCCCGGCCGCCGTCTCCAGCTTCCCCCAGTCGAAGATCTTGAGGCTCAGGTTGCGGCGCACTGCCTTCGACTGGATGAGGTCCTTGACCGCCCCGGCCCGGTACTCATCGTCAGCATGCAGCGTGATCGCCTCCTTGCCGAGCTCGATCTCGACCCTGCTGCCCTTGAAGTCGTAGCGCGTCGCCACCTCGCGCCGGACCTGGTCCAGCGTGTTCACGAGCTCCTGCTGGTCGAAGTCGCTCACCACGTCGAATGATGAATCTGCCATGGATCTCCTTTCCCGCTGCGCGGCCGGTCAGCGTCGCGTGATGCGCCACTCGACCACCGCGCCGGCACCTCCCATGGGCCCGATGCGGATGCCGTTGATCGTCACGTTGACCGCGCCGGCATTGCCGGCCCGGATGCGGAGCTGCCCGGAGGCGGCCACCGCCACCGACGCTCCGCGCTTGCTGATGGTGCCCGAGATGCCGGCCTTCGGCCGCCCGTCCTCGTCGATCTCGAGGTACGAGTCGCCGCCCTC
>JAICQM010000265.1 GCA_025937875.1 Chloroflexota bacterium | reverse complement strand
GAGAGGGCGGGCAGCTCCCCGCCGGTGGCGAGGGCGCCGAGGTCATCGAGCAGGAAGACGCCGCTCGCCAGGTTGCCCGCCACGAGGACGATCAGCAGGATCACGAAGATCGACGGTCCGCGGTAGCGCTCCGGCGGCAGCCAGCGCTTGACGCGGATGGCGACGATGGCCAGTCCGACGAGACCGATGAGCAGCAGCACGCCGCCGACGACGGCCATGATCCCGTACGCCGTCACGGCGTCGCGCGGCGCCTGTCCGGCGACGACCAGCGAGACACCTGCGGCCGCGGCGCCCACCGCCAGCGCACCGGCGACGATCAGTGTGATCCACGGCCAGCGTGGTGGCGCCCGAACCGGCGCCGGCGGCCGGGCCGGCACCTCAGGATTGAGCGGCTGCGGGACCTCGGGGGACGGCCCCACCGAGCGGTCTACGGGTTGGTGGCGCCGCCCAGTGCGCCCTGCTCGGCGGTCACGTCGCGGCGGCTGCCGGTCGGGGCCTGCGTGGCGGTCGATGCGGCCGGTGCGGTCGCCGCGCGGGGCGTCCGCTCGAAGTCACGCCCGCAGTAGGCGCACAGGGGCCACGTCGGATCGGCGAGGCGGTTGCAGGACGGGCAGACACGGTGCAGGCGGGTTCGGCAGTTGGGGCAGACGAGCCAGTCCGACTCGACCCGGTCACGGCACACCGGACACAGCTCGTTCTTCTCCACCTCGGCCAGCAGCGACTCCTCGGCCAGGCTCCGCTCGTAGACCTCGGCCATCGTCTCGCGGGGCCGCACGATCAGGTACAGGATCACCGCGAACACGAACAGCAGCGGGGTGAAGAAGATGATCAGCGCCGCGGCGAAGTAGGGCAGGATCGGGTTCTCGGTCCGTGCCTGCATGTCGCGGAAGGCCCAGTAGGCGGTGCCCAGCCAGAGCAGGACGACGTAGATGACGATCAGCTGCCCGGCAAGCTGGACGATGGGGTTGTTGATGAAGTCGTCCCAGATCTTGCCGGGATCCGGAAGGCCCTCTGGCATGGAATGCGCCTCGTGTGGGGAGCCGCGACCACCTCGGCGGCCACGGGAGCATCGGTCATCCTAGCATGGGGCGGGCCAGCTCCCCGGTCGCCGGTCAGGGGCGCGAGAGGGCTCTGCCGCTATTCCCCGGGGAATCACCGGTCGGACGGAACGAGGCTCCTCCGTCGTGCGACCTCGCGGAGGAATCGGCCCGACGGAGGAGACGCCTATCTCGCACGCTCCCCCTTCGGGTGATTCCACGTGGAATCAGCCTCCCCGCAAGAGGGCCTGGACGGTGCGGACCAGCAGCCGGTGCTCGACCTCGAGCACGCGCGCCGCGAGCTGCTCGGGGCTATCGCCGCGAACGACCGCGACGCGCTCCTGCGCCAGGATCGGTCCGCCGTCCAGGTCCGGTGTCACCTCGTGGATGGTGACACCGGTCTCCGGGTCCCCGGCCGCCAGGACCGAGGCGTGGACCGCCAGGCCCATCATCCCCGCCCCGCCATGCGCGGGCAGCAGGCTGGGGTGGATGTTGATCGTCCGTCCCGGATAGGCCTCGAAGTAGGCGGGGCGCAGGCGCTGGTCGTAGCCCGCCAGCAGCGCCAGCGTCACGCCGGCCTGGCTCAACGCACGACCGATGGCGGCGTCGCGCGCCTCCGCGCCGCCGCCGAAGTCCGATCGGCGCAGGGTGACCGCCGGCACGCCGTGGGCAGCCGCCACCTCGAGCGCCGGCACGTTCACCCGATTGCTGACCACCAACGCCACCCGGATGCCCGTCTC
>JAICQM010000045.1 GCA_025937875.1 Chloroflexota bacterium | reverse complement strand
CGCGCGAGCGGGGCCCGGTCAGGGCTGAGGTGACATCGGGATCGGGGCGGCGTGAAAGCCGCGGCGCAGACCGGAGCGCCAATCGAACACGTTTTCGAAATGGTACCACACCCTCAGGCGAGCTCGGCCAAGGCCTCCTCGAAGACCTGGAACGTGTCGTCGGAGAACAGCGTGAATCGCACGAGCTCGACCCCGGTCGATCCGCGCAGGTGGTCGGCCACCGAGCGCAGCGCGACGCGTGCGCCCTCGTCGGGCGGGTAGCCGTAGATCCCCATGCTGATGGCGGGGAAGGCGACGGTTCGCGCGCCCAGCTCGTCCGCCAGCGCCAGGCTGGACCGATACGCCCCGGCCAGCAGCTCGGCCTCACCGTGCCCGCCCCCGCGCCACACCGGCCCCACCGCATGGAGGACCCAGCGCGCCGGCAGGCCGTGGCCCTCGGTGGCGACGGCAGTCCCGGTCGGCGTGCCGTCCGGGTAGCGGCGGCGCAGCTCGTCCAGCAGGCCCGGACCGGCGGCGCGGTGGATGGCGCCGTCCACCCCGCCGCCGCCGCGCAGCGCGGCGTTGGCCGCATTGCCGATGGCGTCGACGCGCTCGGTCGTGATGTCGCCACGCGCCAGCTCGAGGCGTCGCTCACCGATGAGCAGGTGCATCAGGCGGGGTCCGCCGCGTGGATCGGCGGCGGCTCGGGCGCTCGGCGAGCCTCCCAGGCGCCGGTGAGCAACGCCGACTGCAGGGCGAGCCCGGTCTCAGGATCGGGTGGCGGTGACCAGGCACCGTCGGGGCCCAACGTCCAGGCCGATGCCCGGTCGGCCAGCGCCAGGTCGAGGAGGCGGCCCAGCCGGGCGCGCTGGGTGGGTTCGTCGATCCGCACCATCGCTTCGACCCGACGGCCGAGGTTGCGCTCCATGAGGTCGGCGGAGCCGATCCAGGTCTCCGCCTGTGCCCCGATCCCGAAGCGGAGGATGCGCGAATGCTCCAGGAAGCGACCGATGATGCTGCGGACCCGGATCCGTTCGGACTGCCCGGCGACGCCGGGCCGCAACATGCAGATGCCCCGGACGACGAGGTCCACCTCGACGCCCGCCTGGCTGGCGCCGTACAGGGCCTCGATGATCGCCGGGTCGGTCATGGCGTTGCACTTGAAGATGATCCGAGCCAGGCCCCCGCCGCGCGCGACATCGGCCTCGGCGGCGATGCGGGCCAGGAGGCGCGGCCGCAGGTCGAATGGGGCGACCATGAGCCGTTCGGCACCAGCGCGCTGAGCGTAGCCGGTGAGGAGGTTGAACAGCTCGCCCACCTCGCGGGCGAGGTCGGGATCGGCCGACAGCAGGCCCAGGTCCTCGTAGGTCCGGGCGGTGGTGGCGTTGTAGTTGCCGGTGCCGACGTGGACGTAGCGCCGCACCGCCTCACCGTCGCGGCGTACCACCAGCACGAGCTTGGCGTGGGTCTTCAGCCCGGTCACGCCGTACATCACGTGGCAGCCGGCACGCTCCAGCATGCGCGCCCAGCCCACGTTGTTCGCCTCGTCGAAGCGGGCCTTGAGCTCGACCAGCACGACCACCTGCTTGCCGGCCTCGGCCGCACGGACGAGGGCGTTGACGATCGGGTCGGCGGTGGTCCGATAGAGGGTCTGCTTGATGGCCAGGACCTGCGGATCGTCGGCAGCCTCCTCGATGAACGCCTGCACGCTGGTGGCGAATGACTCGTACGGGTGATGGACCATGATGTCGGACGACGCGAGCCGTGCCGCCAGGTCCGCCTCACCACCCGCGTCGGGCAGCAGCGCGGCGGCACGGGCCGGCACGAACGGGTCGTCCTTCAGGTCGGGCCGATCCAGCCGATGCAGCTCCCACAGGTCGGCCAACCCCAGCGGCTCCGGCAGGCAATCGATGGCGCCGGTCGCCAGCCCGATCTCGCGCGACAGCATCGCGACGAGGTCAGCCGGAGTGCCCTCGGCGACCTCGAGCCGCACCGCGGGCGAGACACGATGGCGGCGCAGCTCATCCTCCACGGTACGCAGGAGGTCATCCGCGTCGTCATCATCGATCTCGAGGTCGCCGTCCCGGGTCACGCGGAACGCGTGATGGCCGGTGACCTCCATGCCGGGAAAGAGGCGCGCCAGGTTGCCGGCAACCAGCTCCTCCACCGGGAGCAGCGTCGTGCCGGCCCCGCCGCTGCCGTCGCCGACCGTGACGAAGCGCGCCAGGATGGGCGGAACCTTGACCCGCGCGAAGCGCTGCCGCCGGGTGGTCGGATCCCACAGGGTGACCGCCAGGTTGAGCGAACGGTTGCTGACATAGGGAAACGGATGAGCCGGGTCCACCGCCAGCGGGGTGAGCACCGGGAATACGCGCTCGCCGAAGAGGCCTGCGAGCCCCGCGTGCTCTGCACCCGTCAGGTCGTCCCAGCGCGTCACGCGGATGCCGGCAGAGACCAGCTCGGGCGCCAGCTCTGCCCGCCACAGCGCCGCGTGTTCGGCGGCGATGCGTGCGGCCACGTCCAGGGCAGCGGTGAGGACCTCGTCGGGCGTCAGCCCATCCGGCGAGGCGACCGCCACCCCCGCGTTGACCTGCCGCTGGAGGCCGGCCACGCGCACCATGAAGAACTCGTCGAGGTTGGTGGCCACGATGGCGGCGAACTTCACGCGCTCGAGGAGTGGCTGGGCGCGGCTGCCGGCCACGGCCAGGACGCGGACGTTGAAGTCGAGCCAGCTCAGCTCACGGTTGAGGAGACGTGGCGCCGGTGCCATCGGCTGGCGAGCGTAGCGAGGGTGCATCACCGCCACGGTAGGTCCTGGTGCTGGGAAGGGAAAGACCCGGGCCGACGCTCAGCGCGCGACCCGTGATGCGCGCCAGAGGTTGCGCAGGCTGGGTCGCTGCCCATAGAGCAGCACGCCGGCCGCGTAGATCTTCGACGCCAGCCACAACGCCAGGGCGGCGCCTGCGGCGAGCGCGGCCAGCGCCAGCACCACCTCGACCGGGGAGATGGCGTCGTAGGCCATCCGCAACGGGATCAGGTAGGGCGCGAACAGGGGCACGAAGCTGAGGCCGACCACCCATCCCGACTCCGGGCTGGTGGTCCCGAAGAAGATCGCGGCGAAGTATCCGATCATGGCAACGACGATGATCGGTCCGGAGACCTGCTGGACCTCCTCGGCGCGGCTCACCAGCGAGCCAGCGGCGGCGTACAGCGCGGCGTACACCAGGAAGCCGCCGATGAAGCAGATCCCGAACACGAGCAGCATCGGCAGGGTCACCCCCGACGTCGCCTGCGCGCCCGCCGGGTCGCCGAAGAAGGTGCGACCGATCTCGCCCTGCAGCAGCAGACCGATACCACCCGCCGCGAGCAGTGCCGCGTACTGCGTCATCGCCGCGGCGCCGGTGCCCAGCACCTTTCCGACGAGCAGCTGGAGCGGGCTGGCCGCCGTGATGAGCAGCTCCATGACGCGGTTGCTCTTCTCCTCGGCGACCGACCCGGCGACCCAGTTCCCGTAGGTCAGGATCGCCATGAAGATGAGGACCACCATCACCGTGGCCAGCGAGGCACGGGTGGCATAGTCGACGCCGTCCTCCTGGGCCTGCTCGTTCGGATCGGTCGAAACGGCCTCGAAGTTGGGCGGCAGGAAGATCTGGCCCCGATCGGCGGGGTCGATGCCGGCCCGGCCCAGCCGATCGTCGATGGTCAGCGCGCTGGCGGCCTGGCGCACGGCCAGGGCGGTCTGGCCGGTCGGTGACGCATCGGTCAGGTAGGTGAAGGCCAACGCCCCGTCGTCGTCCCGGGCAATGGTCAACAGGCCGTCGACATCGCCCTCGCGCACCTGGCTCTCGGCAGCCGCGGGATCATCGGGCGTCGACAGCTCGAAGCGTGAGCCACCGGGCGCCGAGGCGGCGCCGTTGAGGGCAGCCGACAGCAGCGCGATCGGGTCCGAGCCGAGGTCCTCGGCCTCGACCACGACCGCCACGTCGACCGGCCGCTCGGCACCCAGCGCGCGCAGCGCCACCGGGGCGATGGCCAGCGCGAAGCCGATGAGCGCGAGGAAGATGGTGAGCAGCATGAAGGTCCGGCTGCGCACCCGCACCAGGTACTCGCGCTTCGCGACGTGCCACGCGTTGGGAAAGAGCCGCCTCACGACGTGGCACCGGCCGAGGCGTCCGCCAGATGGTGCTGCTCCTCGTCGACCGCGCGCCGCCCCACGTGCTCGATGAACACCTCCTCCAGGCTGGGATCGGCGATCTCGAAGTGGGTGACGCGCTCGCCGCGCGCCAGCGCGGCCTGCAGGATGCGGGCGGGATCGGTCTGGGTATCCACCGCGTACTCGTGAAAGTCCTGGCCACGGCGGGTGAGGCGCACGCCGGGGATCTCGGTGACCCAGCCCGTCCCGTCGCCATCGGCCGATTGGCCGTCGACGGCCAGGCGCACGACCTGGCGGCCCATCGCGCGCCGCACGTCGCGCAGCGTCCCGCTGACGACCACCCGGCCCCGGTCGACGATGGCGATCGACTCGCACAGCTCCTCCACCGTCTCCATCTGGTGGGTGGAGAAGATGAGGGTCTTGCCGCGGTCGCGCATCGCCAGAAACGCCTCCTTGAGGAGCCCGACGTTGACCGGGTCGAGGCCGGTGAACGGCTCGTCCATGATCAGCACGTCAGGGTCGTGGAGGATGGCGGCGATGAACTGGATCTTTTGCTGGTTGCCCTTCGAGAGCTCCTCGACTCTGCGGTCGCGGTAGTCCGGCACGCGGAAGCGCTCCAGCCATTCGCCGACGAGGGCGGTGGCGGTCGCCTCCGGCACGCCGTACAGGGCGGCGAAGAAGCGCAGGACGTCCATCACCGTCATCCGGGTGTAGAGGCCGCGCTCCTCCGGCAGGTAGCCCCAGGTCCGCCGTGGCAGGTCGAGGTTGCTGCGGCCCTGCCAGGTGACCGATCCGGCGTCGGGACGCAGGATGTCCAGCACGATTCGCATCGCGGTCGTCTTGCCGGCGCCGTTCGCTCCCAACAGGCCGAAGATGCGGCCCGGCTCGACGCTGAAGCTCGCGCCGTCGAGCGCGGTGACGCGGCCGAATCGCTTTGTGATCGACTCGACGACGAGGCTCATGGAGCTGGCCGCTGGCCGGCCTTGGGCCGGCCGGCGCGCGCGCTCGGAATCGCTCGGGCCATGAGACTGATGATAGCGACACGGCTCTCGTCGAGCCCGGCGGCTGCCCGCGGCCGGGTGCGGTCGACGGGGAGGCGAGTCCACCCCGGCAGCCCCGCTTCGCGGACCGGTGACGGCGTGCATGCAGCGAGGCGGCCGTCATGGCCGCCTCGCTGAAAATTGGGGGGTTGGCTAGCCCAGGAGTCGGTTGATGATCCCCAGCAGGTTGGTCAGGGCATTACCGAGCCCGGGGCCGTCAAGCAGGCCGGCCACGGCGCACAGCAGGTTGCCCAGCAGGTTCCCAGCGCCCGGCACGGCATTGATGTCGAGCTGGATCGCCGACAGGTCGACCGTGAGGCCGAGCACGTCGAGGAACAGCGGGCCGAGGTCGAGGAACAGGATGTCGCAGGCCCCGCCGTCGGGATTCGTCAGCCCGATGACCAGGTCCGTGAACGCCTGCGTGAATGCCATCCCCGCGGCCGTCGTACCGCTCAGGATGCCGCTCGCGACGAGCTGGCCGTTCTCGAGGCCAATGTCAGTGAGCTGGATGCCGGTGATCTCTCCGCCGCCGGGCAGGTCGAACGATGCCGGGATGGCCGTGCTACTGACCGGCGGCTGTGCGCTGACAGCCGGCGCCGTGGCGAGCCCGACGAGCGCGACGAGCGTCGCGATGAGAGTCAAACGTCTGATCATGGTCGTATCTCCCTAGTGTTCCGCTGCGGTCGCAGCGGGCCGATTTGCGTGGGCGCACGCAGTGCACATGCCATCAGCTCAAGCCGTCGCGCGCTCTCTCGATGACCGCTTGGCGGGCATGCGACGTGACGAAAGTCCGGTGCCGATCCACCCCGCATGCGTGCGCTGCCGCCTCTGGTACACTTTGAATCCCGAACCGCCTGCGCCGGTCGTTTACGTGCTGCGGCGGTTCGATGCTGTGCACCCCACCTGCTACGGAAAGAATCAGCACCGCCATGAAGATCGCTGTCCCACGCGAAACGGCCGAGGGCGAGACCCGGGTCGCCGCCACGCCCCAGACCGTCAAGGCGATGGTCGACGACGGCAACCAGGTCATCGTCGAGGCCGGCGCCGGCGAGGCGTCCTCCATTCCCGACGAGGCGTATCGCGAGGCGGGCGCCGAGATCGTGCCGGACGCCGGGGCCCTCTACTCCCAGGCCGAGATGGTCCTGCGCGTCGGGCGACCGTCCGACGAGGAGGCGCAGATGCTGCGCGGCGGGATGGTCCTGATCGGTACCCTTGGCACCCTGGCGAAGCCGGACCTGGCCACCGTGCTGGCGAAGCAGGGCGTGACCGCCCTCAGCATGGACGCCATCCCGCGCATCACCCGCGCGCAGAGCATGGACACGCTCAGCTCACAGGCCACCGTCGGCGGCTACAAGGCGGTCTTGATCGCCGCCGAGCGCCTCCCCAAGTTCATGCCGCTGCTCACGACCGCCGCCGGCACCGTCCGGCCCGCGAAGGGCATCGTCATGGGCGCCGGGGTGGCGGGGCTGATGGCGATCGGCACCGCGCGCCGGCTCGGCGCCGTGGTCGAGGCCACCGACGTGCGGCCGGTCGTCAAGGAGCAGGTCGAGTCGCTGGGCGGCACCTTCATCGAGGTCGAGATGACCGAGGAGGAGAAGGCGAAGGCGGAGACGGCCGGCGGCTATGCGACCGAGATGAGCGACGACTACAAGCGTCGCCAGGCAGCCCTCATCGCCGAGCGCGTCAAGGAGGCCGACTTCATCATCACCACCGCCCTCATTCCGGGCCGCCCCGCCCCCAAGCTCGTGACCGAGGAGATGGTGAAGAGCATGAAGCCGGGCAGCGTCATCGTCGACATGGCGGCCGAGATGGGCGGCAACGTCGAGGGCACCGAGGCCGGCAAGGAGGTCGTCAAGCACGGCGTCCGGATCGTCGGCCTCACCAACCTGCCGGCCACGATGCCCGGCAGCGCGACGCAGATGTACGCCAAGAACATCCAGACCCTCGTCAAGCACCTCGTCACCGACGGGACGGTAAACCTCGATTTCAACGACGAGATCACCGCCGGCGCGACCATCACCCACGACGGGAAGGTCGTTCACGCTGCGACCGCCAAGGCGCTCGGCATCGAGCCGCCCGCCCCGGCTTCGCCAGCCCAGACCGCTACCGAACCGGCCGCATCGGCCGAGAAGGACGCATAGACCGATGGAGCTCACCGCTTTCGAGCTGCTCGCGGCGCTCTTCATCCTCGTACTGTCCGCGTTCGTCGGCTACGAGGTTGTCTCCAAGGTGCCGACCATGCTGCACACCCCGCTGATGAGCGGCGCCAACGCCGTCCACGGCGTGATCGTGGTGGGCGCGATGCTCGTCGCCGCGACCGCCGAGGGCCCGCTGCGGATCGTCCTCGCCCTGCTCGGCGTGATCCTGGGCACGATCAACGTGGTCGGCGGCTTCGTCGTGACCGATCGCATGCTGGAGATGTTCAAGAAGCGCCCCGGCGAGCGGACGGGGGACCGGCGCTAGATGGACACGCTCCAGATCCTGACCTACCTCGTCTGGCTCGTCGCCAGCGTCACGTTCATCCTGGCCCTCAAGTTCCTGGCCAGTCCGCGCACGGCGCGCGTCGGCAACCAGCTCGGCGCGGCCGGCATGGCGCTTGTCGTCGCATGGACGTTCTTCACGACCGACGGCATGCTCGCCAACTGGTGGATCGTCGTCGTCGGTGCCCTCGTCGGGTCCGTCGTCGGCGTGCTGGGCGCGCGCCGCGTTCCGATGACGGCCATGCCGCAGATGGTTGCCATCTTCAACGGTGCCGGCGGCGGTGCCGCGGCGGTCGTCGCGGTCGCCGAGTTCCTGCGCGATGCCGGGGCGGAGGGGCATGCGGACCTGCTGCCGCTGCCCTTCATCATCGCCACGCTGCTGGGCGCGATCATCGGCTCGGTCAGCCTGACCGGCTCGATCGTGGCCTTTGGCAAGCTCCAGGGCTTCATTGCACCGCGCCCGGTCAAGTACCCCGGCTCGCAGGCCGTCACCGCGGTCCTGGCGCTGGCGCTGCTGGCCATCGGGATCTATGTCGCCGTGGTGGTCAACAGCATTCCGCTGTTCCTGCTCTTCGTGATCCTGTCGCTTGCGCTCGGCGTCCAGCTCGTGATGCCGATCGGCGGCGCCGACATGCCGGTCGTCATCAGCCTCCTCAACTCGTACACCGGCATCGCGGTCGCCGCTACCGGCTTCGTCCTCAACAACTACGCGCTGCTCATCGCCGGCACCCTGGTCGGGGCGTCCGGTGCGATCCTGACCCAGCTCATGTGCCGGGCCATGAACCGGTCGCTGTTCAACGTCCTGTTCGCCGGCTTCGGCACCGGAGGCGATGCCGTGGCCGCCGGCGCCGAGGGCGAGGAGCAGCTGCGCGAGATCAACGCCGATGACGCCGCGGTGCTGATGGCCTACGGCAAGCGCGTGATCATCGTCCCCGGCTACGGGATGGCGGTCGCCCAGGCCCAGGGCCCGGTGCGCGAGCTGATGGACCTGCTGCTGGCGAAGGGGGTCGACGTGCAGTTCGCCATCCACCCGGTCGCCGGACGCATGCCGGGCCACATGAACGTCCTGCTCGCCGAGGCCAACGTGCCCTACGACCGGCTCAAGGAGATGGACGAGATCAACGACGACTTCGCCGATACCGACGTCGCGCTGGTCATCGGCGCCAACGACGTCATCAATCCGCTGGCCCGCGAGGAGGGCTCGCCGATCTCCGGCATGCCGATCCTCAACGTAGACCAGGCGCAGAACGTCATCGTGCTCAAGCGAGGGCGCGGAACGGGATTCGCCGGCATTCCGAACCCGCTGTTCAGCAACGAGAAGACGACCATGCTCTTTGGCGACGCCAAGCCATCGGTCGAGGCGCTGGTCTCGGGGGTCAAGCAGGCCTGAGCCACGTCTTACCGTCATCCACGTTGGCGTGAACCTTGCTGCCTCGAACGCCGGCGCATCAGCACGAGGACCCTCATGACCCCCATTGCATCGCACGCGACCCGCGATCGATCCGGACGGCTGCTGCTCGTCCTGGCACTCGTCGCCGGTCTCCTCGCCGCGGCCGTCTCGCCGGTCTCCGCGGCGAAGCCGCAGAAGGCGGACTTCTGGCTCACCATCCTCCACAACAACGACGGCGAGTCGAAGCTGCTCGAGGTCCTCGCCGATCCGGCAGACCCAGCGACCGCCTACGCGGGCATCTCGCGCTTCGTGGCGCTCATGGGCCAGCTGCGCGACGATGCGCGCCACTATCGTGGCCTCGCCGGCAAGCACGGCGCCATCACCCTCAGCTCGGGTGACAACTACCTCGCCGGCGCCGAGTTCGCGGCCAGCCTCGAGCACGGCGTGCCGTTCTACGACTCGCTCGCCGCATCCGCCATCGGCTACGACGCCATGGCCATCGGCAATCACGAGTTCGACTTCGGGCCGGATACCCTGGCCGACTACATCTCGGGGATCGACCCGCGCATCCCCTTCGTGAGCGCGAACCTCGACCTGTCGGGTGAGCCGCGGCTCGCCGCCCTCGCCGCGGCCGGCCGGATCGTGCCCAGCATCGTGATCAAGGAGAAGGGCGAGCAGATCGGGATCGTGGGTGCCACCACGCCGCAGCTGCCCAACATCTCGAGCCCGCGCAACGTGATCGTCAACGAGGTCGCCCCCGCCGTCCAGGCCGAGGTCGACCGTCTCACCGCCACCGGCGTCAACAAGATCATCCTCATCAGCCACCTCCAGGACGTGAACGAGGACCTGGACCTGGCCGGCTCGCTGAAGGGGGTCGACGTGATGATCGCCGGCGGCGGCGATGAGCTGCTCGCCTCCGAGGGCGACCTCCTCTCTCCGGGTGACGCGGGGACCACCCCCGCCGGGTCGTACCCGCTGACCGCTACCGGCGGTGACGGCGCCACGATCCCGGTGGTCACCACCGCCGGCAACTACAAGTACATCGGTCGCCTCGTCGTCGGCTTCGACCGCGACGGGCGCGTGACCGCCATCCCGGATGCCCTGTCAGGCCCTGTCCGCGTCGTTGGCGAGGGTTACCCCGACGGCGTGGCTCCCGACCCGGCGGTCGAGGCGTCGATCGTCGCTCCGGTGACCCAGTTCATCGCCGAGCTGGCGGCCAACGTGCTCGCCCAGTCGGAGGTTCCGCTCAACGGCCTTCGCGGCTCGGTCGCGGGAGAGACCATCCTGACGCCCGGCGTCCGCAACAGCGAGACGAACCTCGGCAACCTGACCGCCGACTCCCTGCTCTGGCAGGCCCAGCAGCTGGCGGGCGAGTTCGGCGTCGACAGCCCGCAGGTCGGGATGCAGAACGGCGGAGGCATCCGCAACGACAGCGTCATCCCCGCCGGATCCATCACCGAGCTCAACACGTTCCAGATCCTCGCCTTCACCAACTTCGTGTCGGTGAAGGAGGACATGACGCCGGAGCAGCTGAAGGTCGTGCTCGAGACGAGCGTCTCCGCGATCGGCAACGGGCGGTTCGGCCAGTGGGCCGGCCTGACGTTCACCTATGACCTGGCTGCCGAGGCGCGCGTCATCGATGGCGATACGTGCGTGGTCAGCACCGCCGGCGACCGCGTCCAGGACGTGTTCGTGGGCGGCGTGCAGGTCTTCGACGACGGGGTCTTCGTGGGTCCGGCGGGTTGGACGGTGGACCTCGCCACGAACGACTTCACGTTCCGTGGCGGCGACTGCTATGACTTCGGGCCGGGTGGCTTCACGACGCTCGGCACGACGTACCAGCAGGCGCTGGTCAACTACCTGGTCGACGGCCTCGGTGGTGCCATTACCGCTGCCGACTACCCGGTCGGCGGCGAGGGCCGCATCACCCAGCTCCCATGACCTGATCGTCCCGCGCACGATCGGTTGAGAGCCGGCCTCCGGGCCGGCTCTCACGCGCTAGCATCGGTCCCATGGTCGATGGGTGCGCGATCTGCGCGCAGGCCGATGGCGACGCGGAGCTGCTGCGTACCGAAGTCTGGCGCGACGCGCACTGGCGCCTCAGCATGAGCACCGAGGGCTACACCGCCGGCTTCTCGTACCTCGAGCCGCTGCGCCACATCCCGCACGTCGAGGACCTCGACGGCGAGGAGGCGCTGACGTTCGGACCGACGCTGGCCCGCGTCTGCACCGCCCTCAAGGCGGCGACCGATGCCGAGCGCGTCTGGATCTACGTCTTCGGCGGCGGCATCCCGCACCTGCACGTCCATCTCGCGCCGCATCGCGAGGGTGACGCGCTCAACAGCGCCATCATCCGCGGCGAGGTGATCGATGTGCCGCTACCCAGTGGGGCTCATAACCTCGTCAGCACCGAGTTCGCCGAGGTTCCATCCGACGAGATCCGCGCCACCCTGCAGCGCACCCGCGAGCTGCTGGACGCGTGAACGGCCGCTGGGTCTGCCTCGACGTGGGGGAGACGCTCATCGACGAGTCCCGGATCTGGGGCACCTGGGCCGACGAGCTGCGCATCCCACGCCTGACGTTCTTCGCCGCCCTTGGGGCGGTGATCGAGCGCGGCCTCGACCACCGCGCCGTCTTCGAGCTGTTCGGGGTCGACGACTGGCCGATGCGGGTCGAGGCCGTCGAATCCGTCCATGGCGGCTTCCAGCCCGAGGACCTGTATCCGGATGCGCTACCGGCGCTGGTCGCCCTCCGGGAGCGCGGCTACGCGATCGCGATCACGGCCAACCAACCGGCGATCCGCGACGAGCAGCTGCGCGCCCTCGGCGTGGTGGTCGAGGTGATGGCGATGTCCGACGCGATGGGGGTCGCCAAGCCCGATCCTGCGTTCTTCAGCCGCACGCTGGAGCTCATGGGATCTCCCGAGCCGTCCCAGGTCGCCTACGTGGGCGACCGGGTCGACAACGACGTGCTGCCATCGTCCGAGGCCGGAATGCGGGCAATCTGGATCCGGCGCGGACCGTGGGGCGTCATCCAGACGCCGCCGCCGGCCGGCGTCGCAGCACTGGCGGTCGACTCGTTGGCAGAGCTCGTGCATCAGGTGGATGAGGCGTGGCCCGATTCGGGTGGCCCACACCCGCCGGCCGCGCACGACGAAGAGGCACCGACATGAACGCATCCATGGCCGATCTCCTGGACGACCTGCTCCAGGGCGGCACCCTCGACCAGATCAGCACCCGCATCGGCGCCGACCCGGCCAAGACTCAGCTGGCCATCAAGGAGGCGCTGCCCGTCCTGCTCGGCGGCCTCGAGCGCAACGCTGCCGACCCGCAGGGCGCCGAGAGCCTGCAGCGGGCGTTGGCCGAGGACCAGCACGCCTCCATCCTCGACGACCTCGATGGCTATCTCTCCGGCCAGCGGCAGGACCGCGCGGCCGATGGCAACGGCATCCTCGACCACATTCTCGGCGACCGCCGTGAGACTGCGGCCCAGGCGCTGGGCCAGCAGGCCGGACTCAGCGGCGGCAACATCATGCAGCTGCTGGCGATGCTGGCTCCGCTGGTGATGGGTATGCTCGGCAAGAAGTCGAGCGGCGGCACCGGTGGTGGCGGCGGCTTCCCGGACCTGGGTCAGATCCTGGGCCAGGAGCGCAGCCAGGCGCAGCAGAAGGCGCCCGACATGGGCGACATCCTGGGCCAGGTCTTCGGCGACGGGTCGTCCAACGCCTCCCGGTCGTCGTCGAAGCGCGAGGGCGGCGGCCTGATGGACGCGATCACCGACATGTTCGGCCGCAAGGACTGACGCTCACTCCTCGCGGCGCAGCATTCCGTCGATCTCGCGGTCGCTGACCCCGAACCGTCGGAGCGCGTGACGCACCAGCTCGTTGCTGAGCTGGCGTTCGGCGACCACGACGCGGCGCGCGCCGATGCGCCGCAGCTCGGTCTCGTCGGCATCCGACTGCGCACGGGCCACGACGTCCAGGCGCGGGTTGCGGCGGAAGCCGTAATCCACCGCCTGGCGCGTCGCCAGCGCATCGGGCAGGGCCACCACCAACACCCGCGCCTCGGCGATGCGCGCCTCGTCGAGGACGCTGGGTGACCCCGCGTCGCCGTACACCAGCGGCAATCCGGCGTCCCGGGCGGCGCGCGCGACCGGATAGTCGAGGTCGATCGCCACCCATTCGAAGCCGCGTGAGCTCAGGACGCGCGCCACGGCCTTCCCGATGCGCCCATAGCCGACGATGACCGCGTGCCGGCGCAGCGTGCCGACGTCGGCGGGCGGCAGGTCGCCCGCCGATTGCTGTGCGCGCCACGTCGCGAGGCGGCGGCCAAGCGCGGCCACCGGGCCGGCGATGAGGATCGAGATCACCACCGCGCCCATGGCCTCGCTGAACACGTCGCCGGTGATGGCACCGGCCTCGAGGCCGACCGTCGCCAGCACGAAGCTGAACTCGCCGCTCTGGGCCAGGAACGCACCGGTGAGGATCGCGACCGGTGCACCCTGACCGCCGAGTCGCAGGACTCCGGCCACGGCCGCGCCCTTGACGACGACGATGAGGACGAGCAGCAGCAGCACCAACGGCCACCCGGAGAGGAGGGCATCCGGCTCGAGCAGGACGCCGATGCTGACGAAGAACAGGGTGCTGAACAGCTCGCGCAGGGGGACGACTTCGCCCAGCACTGACGCGGCCAGGTCCGACTCGGCGAGCGCCATGCCGGCCACGAAGGCGCCGAGGGCCACGCTCACCCCGACGCTGGCCGCGGCCGTCGCCGTTCCGACGGCCACCACGGCCACTGCGACGATGAACAGTTCGCGCGACCCGAGCCGCGCGATGCGTTCGAGCAGCCACGGCAGGGCGCGCGATCCGAGGAAGAACACGGCTGCCACGAAGACCGCGGCGACCAGCGTGGCTCGTCCGACCTCGAGGAGTGGGCTCTCGGCCTGCTCCGACAGTGCCGCCAGGACCACCACGAGCAGGACGGTGATGAGGTCCTGGACGACCGACCAGGCGAGGGCCAGCTTGCCGTGCAGCGTTGCGTGCAGCGCGGCCTCGCCCAGGAGCTTCACCATCACCACCGACGACGCGATGCTGACGATGGCGCCCAGGAACAGGGACTCGATCAGCGGGTGCCCGAGCAGCATGGCCACCAGCGTCCCAAGGGCCATCGTGACCACCACCTGCGCCACGGTGCCGATCCCCACCAAACGCCCGACGCTTGCCAGCTCGCGCCGGCTGAACTGGAGGCCGATGCTGAACATGAGCAGTGCGACGCCCAGGTCGGCCAGGCCGAGCACCTGCTCGCGATCCGCAACGAAGCCCGGGGTCGCCGGCCCGACCAGCAGTCCGGCCGCGATGTAGCCGACCATCGGTGCCAGCCCCACGCGATGGGCGAGCGCGCCAAGCGCCAGCGCTGCGGCGAGCGCGATGACGAGGGTCAGGCCGAGGCTGCCGATCATCGGTCCGGCGGGGGCTCCTGGGATGGGGCCGCATGATACCGG
>JAICQM010000004.1 GCA_025937875.1 Chloroflexota bacterium | reverse complement strand
TGTGGGACGTGGGCTTCCAGCTCTCGGCGCTGGCCACCGCCGGGCTGCTCGCCTTCGCCGGGCCGTTGGGTCGGCGACTGCGGTTCCTGCCGACTGTGGTGCGCGAGCCGGTGGCCCTCACCGTCGCGGCTCAGATCGCGACGTTGCCGGTCGTCCTCGGCAGCTTCGAACGCCTTTCCCTGGTGGCCCCGCTGGCCAACGTGGCGGTCGTGCCGCTGGTGCCGCTCGTGATGGCAACGGCGGCCGTCGCCGCGCCGGTGGGCATGGTGCTCGGTGGCATGGCTGGCGGGCCGATCGTCGACCTCGGCACGTGGCTCGCCGGCGGCTTGGCCTGGCTGCCGTTGCGGGCGCTGGTCGTGGTCGGGCAGGTCGCCGGCGCGGTGCCGCTGGCCGCCGTCCCGATCGCACCGCCGGACTGGCTGCCGCTGGCGTGGTACCCGCTCGTGGTGGCCGCTGCCCTGCGCCAGCCGGCCACGGACGCGCCGGATCCGCTCACGCTCGGCCTCGCGCCGTTGACGGCCCCGCGGCATGGAGAGCGGTCCACGTTTCGGGCGCCGCCGGCCTGGGCGTTCGGCGTCGCGGCGCTCGCGCTGCTGGTCGTGCTCACGGTGGCCACCCGACCGGACGGGCGGACCCACGTCATGGCGCTGGACATTGGCCAGGGCGATGCGATCCTGGTGGTTTCCCCGTCCGGCGCCACCGCGCTCATCGACGGCGGCCCGGACCCCGAGCGCACGCTGCGCGCGCTGGGGGCGGCATTGCCTTTCCATCGGCGCAACCTGGACCTGGTCGTGCTCACCCACCCGCACCAGGACCACATCGCGGGGTTGGTGGACGTGCTGGATCGGTATCGCGTGGGCCTCACGCTCGAACCCGGACGTCCCTTCGACAACCCGGTCTACCCACGCTTCCAGACCGATGCGGCCGCCGAGCCCGGCGGCCGGCTCGCCGTCGCCCGCGCCGGCCTGGTCCTGCGCCTGGATGCCACCACGGCGCTGACGGTGCTGCATCCCTCCGAGGCGGATGCAAAGGCACCCCTGCCCGACGACGACATCAACAACGCCTCCGTCGTCCTGCTGCTCGAGTCCGGCGAGTTTCGAGCCCTGCTCACCGGCGATGCCGAACTGCCGGTCGAGGGTGCCCTCCTCGCACGCGGCCTCCTCCCCCCGCTGACCGTCCTCAAGGTCGGCCATCACGGCTCTGAGTCGAGCACCTCCGAGGCGCTGCTCGACGCCACCCGACCCATGTTGGCCCTCATCTCGTGCGGGATCGACAACGAGTACGGGCATCCGACACGCCAGACGCTTGACCGGCTCGTCGGACGTGGGATCGGCACCCTGCGGACGGACCTGCAGGGCACCGTGGAGGTCACCAGCGACGGACGCCGCGTCGAGGCGCGCGCCGGCGGCCGGGTGCTCGCGACGCTGGCCCTGGCCAGCGAGCCGGCGACGGCGCTGCCCGGTACGATCAGCGCATGGCGATTCCCCACCTCGAGACCGCCCTCGCCGTCCTGGCCAGCTACGACCTCCCCGATGGGATCGTGGTCCACTCGCGCGGGGTGGCGCGGGTCGCGCGCGCGGCGTCCGCGCTGCTGGCCGAGGCCGGGATCCCGATCCACGCCGACCTGGTCGAGGTGGCCGCGCTGCTCCACGACATCGACAAGCTGGAAACGCGGCGCACGGGCGAGCCGCACGGCATCGTCGGCGCGCGCTGGCTCACCGACGCCGGGTATGCCGAGCTCGCCATGCCGGTCGCCTCCCACCCCATCGGCTGCCTGCTCGATGAGGACCGGTTCCCGCGTGGCTGGCCGTCGGTGCTGGTCTCGATCGCCGATCGCCATGTGACCGACGCCTTCGTGACGATCGACGAACGGGTCGACGACCTGCTGGCCCGCTACCCGGACGACGCGGTCCTCATCGAGCTCGCCCGACGGCCGGCGCACGCCCTGGAGGCCGAGCTGGCCGAGGTGGTCGGCCTGTCGCCCGAAACGTTGGTCGAGACGCTGCGCATGGCCTGGACCGCGGTGCCCGCGTGACGGCGCACCTGCTGCTGGTCCACGGCGACGACGGGTTCGGCGTCGACCGCGCCCTGGCCGCCTTCGCGGAGCGCATCGGTGCCGCCGACCGGACCGATGTGACCCCGGTCGCCTCGCCCGACAACGGCGCGCTGGACCAGGCGCAGCTCGAGGCCGCGACGATGGGCATGTTCGGCGCCCGCCTCGCCGTCCTGCGCCAGCCGCTGCGCGCCGTGGGTCGCTCGACCGCCGCGCTGGACCGCCTGCTGGCGATCATCGGTGATCTGCCCGACGGGGCGGCGCTGGCGCTGGCCGAGACCCGGCCGTCGCGCGACATCACCAAGCCCCCTGCGGCCCTCAAGCGCCTCGGCGACGCGTTGACCGCGGCCGGCGGGACGGTGGTGGAGGCAATGGCCCCCCGCCGCGCCGAGCTGGCCGGGTGGCTACGGGCGCACGGACGTTCGATCGGCGTCGACATCGAGCCACCGGCGGCCAAGCTGCTCAGCGACCGCATCGGCGGTGCGGTGTGGGAGACCGATATCGAGCGCGGCGAGCAGACCCGGGTCGGTGACGCCGAGCTGCGCAAGCTCGCCGTCTACGCCGGCGAGCGGGCGATCACGGTCCACGACGTCGAGGCGCTGACGGCGGACACCCGGCCGGCATCGGTCTTTGCCATCACCAACGCGCTCGACCGCCGGGATCCGGTGGCCGCCGCGGAGGCGATGCGTCGGGCGCTCGACGAGGGACAGCCGGTGCTGCGCATCCTGGCCAGCATCGAGGGCCGCCTCACCGATCTCATCGTGGCCCATGAGCTGGTGGCCGCCAAGGCGAGTGCGAGCGAGCTGACGAAGGCGGTGGGGCGCGGCAACGCGCGGGTCGCGGAACGGGTGGCGGAGGCGGCGCGGCGCTACACCGGCGCCGAGCTGGAGGCGATGCTGACCGGCCTCTTCGAGACGGACCTCGCGATCAAGGCCAACGACATCGAGCCGGAGCCGGCCATGACGGCCTGGCTGGGCGAATACGTGCTGGGCGTCGAGCGGCCGGCGCGAAGTGCCGGCCGGGGCTAGGTCAGGCGGCGCCGGCGCGGAGGATGCGGTCGCTCTCGATGGCGAACGTGCAGCGCGCCTCGGCGAGCCCCAGGATCCCGATCAGCTGCTGGTCGACGTACAGCTGGCGGCACGGCACGCACAGCGCGCCGGGGATCGCGAACAGCAGCCGTTCCTCCGCCGCCGGATCGCGGAAGGTCGCGTCGTAGACGCTGGCCAGGAGCGTGCCGCCGCAGAAACGGCAGGTCTCGCTCTGGTGCGTCGTGCGACGCCTGGGTGCGCTGGTGCTCATGCGCCGCAGGATGGGAGCGGACGCATCGGTCCTCAATAGGACTCAGCGCTGGTACTGGTGGGGTACGGAAGTTCCGACCTCAGACGACGCGGACGACCTGGGTGGCGGAGCTCCACAGGCGCTCGAGGCCGTAGTACTCGCGCTCCTCTGGCGCGAACACGTGGACGATGACCGCGCCGTAATCGATGAGGACCCAGCGTGCGGCGGCAACGCCCTCGGTGCCGATCGGCTTCACGCCGTCGTTGCGCAGCTCGTCGGTGATCGAGCGCGCCAGGGCGCCCACCTGCCGGTCCGAGCGGCCGGAGCAGATCACGAAGTAGTCGGCCATGGTCGTCACCTCGGCCGTGCGCAAGAGCACCACGTCGACCGCCTTCTTGTCCGACGCGACCTCCACGATCCGGTGCGCCAGGTCGGCGGGATCGCTCAGGTCGGGGGCGGTGGTGTCGGTCAGGGTGCGTCTCCGAGGTACAGGCGGCGGGCGGCGATCTCGGCCTCCACGCGTCGCGGGACAAGGTAGCGGATGGCCCTGCCCGCCGCCACTCGCGCCCGGATCGCGGTCGCCGACACGTCGAGCGACGGTCCCTCGAGCAGGTGGATGCGCGACGCGGCGGAGCCGAAGCGCTCGCGGAGCGGCGCCGGGTCCGGGTCCGGCGTGCCGGGGCGGGGCCCGACCGCCCACTCCAGGCTGGCCAGCAGGCGGTCCGGCTCGCGCCAGGTGTCGATCTCGGCCAGCGAGTCGGCGGCCATGAGCAGGACCGGCTCGACGCCGGCCGGGAGGACGGCGCGCAGGGCGTCGACGGTGTCGACCGTGTAATGCGGCCCGGGGCGCTCCAGCTCGATCGTCGACAGCTCGAGCATCGGGTCGTCGGCGATGGCGGCCCGCACCAGTGCCACGCGGTCCTCGACGCGGCTCATCGGTACGTCGCGCTTGTGCGGTGGCTCAGGTGCCGGGATGACCAGCACGCGCTCCAGCCCCAGCGCGTCGCGGGCCAGGGTGGCCAGCCACAGGTGCCCGACATGCGGCGGGTCGAACGTCCCGCCCAGCAGACCGATGCGCCTCAATCGTCGTCGCCCCACTCGAGCTCCACCGCGCCGATGCGGACCGTCGTGCCCGCCTCCACGCCTGCCTCGACCAGCCCCGCCTCGATGCCGAACCGCTCCAGCACCCGCTGGAACCGCTCGCGGGACTCGTCGTTCGTGAAGTCGGTGCGCGCGGCGAGGGTCTCGATGCGGCGCCCCACCACCCGCAGCGCATCCCCCTCGGCCACGACCCGCCAGCCCTCGTCGAGCGGGTCGAAGCGATGGATTCGCAGCTCCTCCTCCTCGAGCGTCGCGGCGGCCGCGGCAACGAGCGCCTCGTCCAGCGCCGCCCGCAGCTTGTCGAGACCGGTCCCGTCGTGCGAGGAGATGCCGACCACCCGATGCCCGCGACCCCGCAGCTCGTCGCGCAGCGCCGGCCACCGCTCGCGCACCGCCGGCAGGTCGAGCTTGGTGACGACGAGCAGCAGCGGCCGCTCGACCAGGGACGGATCATGGAGGCGCAGCTCCTCGGCCACCGCGTCCCACTCCGCCAGCGGGTCGTCGGCGGCGCCGTCGACCACGCCGACCAGGGCCCGCGTGCGCTCCACGTGGCGCAGGAAGTGGTGGCCGAGTCCCTTGCCGGCGTGCGCGCCCTCGATGAGGCCGGGCACGTCGGCCAGGACCGCGCTGCGCTCGTCGTCGAAGGCGACGACGCCCAGGTTGGGGCTGATGGTGGTGAACGGGTAGGCGCCGATCTCGGGGTTGGCCGCGGTCAGCGCGCCGAGCAGCGTGCTCTTGCCGGCGTTGGGAGCACCGACCAGGCCGATGTCGGCGATCGACTTGAGCTCGAGCTCGATCCAGCGCTCCTCGCCGGGCGTGCCCTTCTCGTAGTGGGTCGGCGCGCGCCGGGTGGCGGTCGCGAAGTGCACGTTGCCACGCCCGCCACGGCCGCCCCGCGCGACGACCAGCCGGTCGTCACGCTCGAGGAGCTCGCCGATCCACTCCCCGTCGGGATGGGTGCGCACGACGGTGCCCGGCGGGACGCGCAGGACGCGGTCACCGCCGTTGCGCCCGTGCGCCTTGCGGCCGGCGCCGCGGCCACCGGGCGTGGCCCGGAAGTGGCGCGCCCGACGAAAGTCGCCGAGGGTCGTCATGCCGGCCTCGACGACCAGGACCACGTCGCCGCCGCTGCCGCCGTCACCGCCATCGGGGCCGCCGCGTGGGACGTGCGCCTCACGGCGAAAGGAGGATGCCCCATCGCCGCCGCTGCCGGCGGCGACGAAGATGCGAGCATGATCGGCAAACATCGGTCAGTCGGACATGATAAGCGCCGGCCTGGTGGCCGGCGCCGGGTGAAACTCGGTCAGGGCGAGCGCTAGAGGTAGCGCATCGGGTTGACGATCACGCCGTTGACGAGGACCTCGAAGTGCACGTGGGGGCCGGTGCAGATGCCGGTGCAGCCCACGCCGGCGATGCCCTGCCCGCGTGATACCGCCTGTCCGGGCGACACCCAGATCGAGCCGAGATGGTTGTAGACGGTCACGACTCCGTTGCCATGATCGATCTGGACCACCATACCGCCACCGTTCGAGCGCCAGCCGGCCCAGGTCACGACGCCCGCATCGGCTGCGATGACCGTGTTGCCGGCATGAGCCGCGATGTCGACCGCGAGATGGCCGGCGTGGAAGTACTGGGTGACGACGCCGCCGGCGACGGGCCACGACAGGACGCCGCCACTGCCACGCACGGCGCCGCCCTGGACCGGGACGGTAGTGACGGAACCGGTGCCCTGCGGCGTGCCGCGCGCGGGCTCGGGCGTGGCGGGCGGGGGCGCGACGGGCTCGGCGAGGGGGGTCGGGATGGCGATCGGCGTCACCGCGGCGAGCTCCCCGTTGCGCGCGATCTGCTGCTGGCGAAGGGCGGTCTCCGGGCTGATGGAGAGCGTCAGGTCCGGCTGGCGCGCGGCGGTCTCGCCACCTGCGCGCGCGGTTCCGACGAGGCTGAAGAATGGCTGGTCCGCGGCGGGACCCTCGGACTGCGCGCCGGTGGCGGCGACTCCGAAGGCGGCGGAGAAGGCGACCAGGCCCACCACGGTCAGGTGCGTGAAGGCACGGGACACGGGGCGAGCGACCGACATTCGGCGCAGCGCATGTCGCGGATCAGGCAATAGATACACACTCCCGGCGTGTGGGTGGCAGAGGCTGGTACACGATCCCCCACATCCAGGCTCGACCCCACACTGCGGGGAGTCAACGGAATCGCGTTGCGCGCAACACTAGCAGCCCGTTTGGCGGCGGGTCAACCTGACGAACGTTCCATGCTCGCGAGTTGCAGCGCGGGTGACCCGAGGTCGGCGTACGAGCCTGCCGGCCCCCGGAGCGTGATCCAGGCGACCTGGCGTCCCGCCACGTCCGGGACGGGCAGCGAAACGACGAGTCGCACCGACTCACCGGGGCCGAGGCTCGGTACGTCGACCGCGAGCGCATCGAGCCGGTTTGGCGCCAAGGGGAGGTACGGCAGCTCGCTCGCCTCCCAGCCTGCCACCAGCTCGAGGTCCGCGGGCCAGTCGTCCATTCCCCGATTGGTCAGAACCAGCTCCACGTCTCCGACAGGCAGGATCCGTGCCTGCTCGAGCGGCCCATCGGGGCTGGGCGGCGGGTCGACGGCGTCCGGCACGTCATAGCGCACCGCCTGCGACCGATCCGCGAGGTAGTCGATCACGCCGCGATACACCCCCTCGGCGGCGGCCGTCTGACCCGACTCGCTGACGAGCAGGTCCTGCTCGGCGCGCAGGGTGATGGAGCCAACCTCGGCCAGGGCGCTGGGCATCTGCAGCGCGCGATGCGGCTTGCACCACGTGTCGCCGGGCGTCTCGCACGAGTCGCCGTCCTGCCACTGGCGGCTGATCGCGTAGTACGCCACCGCCTGCGTGCCGCGGTCCTGCCGTTCGTAGGCCGCCACGGGGTCCAGGGCCGCCACGACATCGGCCTGGATGGCACCGGCGAGGACGCCGCTGCCGTCGACGCCCCACGGCGTCTCGTCGTCGTAGAAGGTCTGCGTGGCGGCGATCTCGAACACGACCCCGTTCTGGGTCATCGAGTTGATGTGGATGCTCACCATCACGTCGGCGCGGGCGACGTTGGCGCGGTCGATGCGAGCCTGGAGCTCGTCGCGAGTCCGCACCCGACCGGTCTCCTCGAACCCCGCCTGGCCGTCGCCGTCGACGTCGCGCCACGCGGGGCCGGTGCAGCCCAGGTCGGGATAGTCGTCACCGGCCAGCGCCTCGTCACGCTCGCGCATCATGACCACGGTGACGCCCTGGGCCGACAGCAGCCGCTCGACCTCGCGGGCGATGCCGAGGGTCATCGTCTTCTCGCTGTACGCGGCGCCGCGCCGCGAGGGGTCCGGCACGCCCCAGTCGAGGCAGCCGCCATGGCCGGGGTCGATGGCGACCACCACGGCCTCGGGGTTCGGCGCGTAGACGTCGGTGGAGGACCCCGGTGCCGGGATGACCTCGCCGAGGCCGGGCACCGTGGGCTCCGTCGTCGGCGACCCGACCGGTGCCGACGGGGCCGGAGAGCCACTGGGCGTCGGCGACGCGGGCGCGCAGGCTGCGAGGCCCAGCAGGACGGCCAGCAGCGCCGCAGCGCCGCGGAGACGGGTCACGGGACGCGGTGCGTCAGCTGCGCTCGGAGGCCTCGACGCTCTTGCTGAGCGAGACAAGGAACTCGGCGTTGTTCTTCGTCTTGCCGAGCCGCTGCATGAGCAGCTCGATTCCCTCGTTGGGGCCGACCGCGCTCAGCATGCGGCGCATGGTCCACACCATCCGCAACGTGTTCTCGTCGAGCAGCAGCTCCTCGCGGCGGGTGCCGGAGCGCAGGACGTCGACGGCGGGGAAGATCCGCTTCTCGGACAGCTTGCGGTCGAGCGCCAGCTCCATATTGCCGGTACCCTTGAACTCCTCGTAGATCACGTCGTCCATGCGGCTGCCGGTGTCGACCAGGCAGGTCGCGATGATCGTCAGGCTGCCGCCGCCCTCGATGTTGCGCGCGGCGCCGAAGAAGCGCTTGGGCGGGTAGAGGGCGACCGGGTCGACGCCACCCGATAGGGTCTTGCCCGACGCCGGCAGGGCCAGGTTGTAGGCGCGCGCCAGGCGCGTGATGGAGTCAAGCAGGATCACCACGTCGCGGCCGGTCTCAACCTGCCGCTTGGCGATCTCGAGGGTCATCTCTGCGACCCGGGTGTGGTTCTCCGTCGGCTCGTCGAACGTGGAGGCGTAGATCTCACCCTTCACGCTGCGCTGCATGTCGGTCACCTCCTCCGGCCGCTCGCCGATGAGGGCGACCATGAGCAGGGCCTCGGGATAGTTGTCGGTGATCCCGGCCGCGATGTGCTTCAGCACCGTCGTCTTGCCCGCCTTGGCCGGAGAGAGGATCAGCCCACGCTGCCCCTTGCCGATGGGGCTGATGAGGTTGACCAGGCGCTGGGTGAGGTTCTTCTGGTCGGTCTCGATGTCGAACAGCTCGTCCGGGAAGACCGGAACCAGGTTGTCGAAGTACGGCCGCCGGCGAGCGATCTCCGGCTCGACCCCGTTCACCGTGTCGACCTTGAGGAGGCCCCAGTACTTCTCCTGGTCCTTGGGTGGCCGGCTCTGGCCCTTGACCAGGTCCCCGGTGCGTAGGGCGAATCGGCGCACCTGGCTGGAGCTTACGTAGATGTCAACCGGCGACGGCATGACGCCGCCCACCCGCAGGAACCCGAATCCCTCGTCGACGATCTCCAGGATGCCGTCCGCGATCCCCGGCTGGCCGTCGTGCACCTGCTCGCGGCGCGCGGGGGCGAGGGGCACGACATCGAGCAGCTTCAGGACGAGGTCCGAATGCTCGAGCTGGTCCGCACCCTCGATCCCGTGCTCACCGGCGATCTCGCGCAGCTCGTCGATGGGCTTGGCCTGCAGGTCGGCCAGGTTCATCCCCTGCTCATCGTCATCGGTCGGGAACGGTCCGGCGTAGATCGACGAGTAGCCGCCGGTCGCGAAATCATTGCGCCGGCGCGCGTAGGCCGGGCGTGGCGCCTGTCGGCGCTGTCCGCCCTCGTTGCGGCGGCGCGAGCGGTTGCGGCGCTGGGGTCGTGCTTCGTCGTTCATGGACGCCTCGTGGACGGGAGGGGGAGATCGGCGCGGTGGCGCGGGTCACCGGGTACGGCGAGCGCCGTGCGGCGGTCGATCACGGAAACAAGAGGGGCGTGCGGCGACATGCCTCGCTATTGCGGGGACTGGCCTTCATCCAGGCGGGTCAGACCTTGCGGGTGCCGGCCCGAGTGGTGATGTTGGGTCCACCGTAGCCGCTGAGCTCGCCGATGAGGCGAACGCGGATGTGGTGAAGGATCGGGCGCCAGTCCAGACGATCATACCCGAGTTGCGCAAGCACGTCCTCCGCGGACGGTCGCTGCCCCTGCGCCCACAGGCCACGCAGCCGGTCGCCGGCGGCGGCCTCGTTCCACCACGCGGCGCCGTGATCGGAGCGCAGGCGCGCCGCGATCGTGGACTCGAGCATCCAGGCTCGCAGGTACCGCGCCGCGTACAGGTTGTCATCGACGTCGGTCAGCCAGTTCGCTTCCGGCACCTGGACCCCGGTCAGCAGGCCCAGCATGCCGCCGTAGCTGGCACGCGCCACGGCCGGGTCCGGATCGCGGTACAGGCGCAGCTCATACAGCAGCTTGGCCGTCTGCCGCCGGATGAGGAACAGCTTGTTGAAGGCGGCGAAGTCGACGAATCCGGCGACCTCGTCCTCCGGCATGCCCAGGTGCTGGGCCAGCCACTCCGGCTCCAGGGTGAGGTACTGCAACAGGAAGGCGTACGCCTCGCTGACCGACGTGTCACCCGCGTGCCGGAATCCGGCCGGCAGGGCCGGATCGGTCAGCGCGTAGTGCGCCACGTGGCCCAGCTCGTGGAGCGCGCCCGCGAAGTCGCGCAGGCCACCGCGGGGCTGGAGGACAAGGCGCACGTCGCCGGGGATGCGGACCGGGATGCAGGCCGCGCGCGGGTGCTTGTTCGGCCGATACTCCCAGTCGAGCGTCACGTTCTCCATGGCGGCCACATCGCTGCCCATGCCGCGGAGGGTGTCACTCACCACCGCCACCAGGCGCCGCGGCTCGAACCATGCGTCCCAGCCGCTCCCCCGCCGCAGGTGGGACAGGTCCGCCGCCGTTCCGTCGCCGGCCTCGACGTCGATCTCGGCCAGGTAGCGGCGCAGTGCCGCGAAATACTCCGTCTCCGACGCGGCCAGGAAACGCTGCATCTGGCCCGCCACAGCCGCCGCGTCGATGCCGTGGATCGCGTCGGCCATGGCGACCGGGTCGTCGAAGCCGAGCTCGCGCGCCGTGTCCATCTTCCGCTCCAGGCGCTCCAGGCGAAGCGGATTGATGGCCTCGACCGCGACGCGCAGGCGCGCGTCCAGCACGTTGCGCTCGCCCCGGTCCGACAGCTCGGCGACGCGGATGGTGGCGGCGCGATACGCGATTCGCTCCCCACGCCAGATGATGACGGCGGTCGCCTCCGCGGCCGCGATGCGCTCGGTGAGGTCGACGACCGAGCGGTCGACGTAGGCCTCGACGGCGAAGGCCCACAGCCGCCGCGCCTCCCGGGCCGCCTCGTCGTCGCCCTCGGCGGCGCGCGCGAGCCCGTCGACGGCAGCCCGGTCGAACAGTGCCGCGTGCCGCTCGTAGATGGGTGCCAGCGCCACGGCATCCGTCTGGCCCGAACGGCCGGCGTAACGCTCCGCCCCCAGCTCGGCGACGAAGTCGTCGAGCCGGCGTCCGTAATCGCCGAGGTCGAGGCGGCGGCCCCGTCGCCTCGGGGTGCTGGTGGTCATGCGATCTCGTGCTGCTCGATGGTCATCGCCTGCGGAACCGCCTCCGTGGCTGGCCGCCGGCTGGCGAGGCCAAGACGTTCCGCAGCCGCACCGACGAAGTCGCGGAACAGGGGGTGCGGCCGGTTCGGGCGGCTCTTCAGCTCCGGATGGGCCTGCGTCGCCACGAACCACGGATGGTCCCGCAGCTCAATGTACTCGACAAGCCGGCCGTCGGGCGACAGGCCGCTGAACCACATTCCCGCCGCGTCAAGCTGCTCGCGATACGCATTGTTGACCTCGAACCGGTGCCGGTGGCGTTCGTAGGCGATCTCGGTGCCGTATGCGGCGCGGGCCTTCGAGCCCTCGTCGAGCTTGGCCGGGTACAGGCCGAGGCGCATGGTGCCGCCCTTGTCGGTGACATCGGCCTGGTCGGGCATCAGGTCGATGACCGGGTTGGCGGTGAAGATGTTGAACTCGCTGCTGTTCGCGTCGTCGGTGTCGAGCGCCATGCGGGCGAACTCGATGACGGCGCACTGCAGGCCCAGGCACAGGCCGAGGAACGGCACCCGGCGCTCGCGCGCCCAGCGGATGGCGCGCACCTTGCCCTCCACGCCCCGATAGCCGAAGCCGCCGGGAACGACGAGTCCGGCCACTCCCTCGAGGGCGGCAGCGACCTCGTCGGCCTCCATGCGCTCGAGCTGCTCGGAGCGGATCCAGCGCGGTCGCACGTCGACGCCGTGATGCACCGCCGCGTGCTTGAGCGCCTCGGTGACGCTGATGTAGGCGTCGGGGAGCTCGGTGTACTTGCCGACAATCGCCACCTCGAGCGGCGGCCGGGGCGCGCGGATCCGGTTCACCAGCTGCTGCCACTCGGCGAGGTCCGGCTCGCCGGCCGGGAGGTCGAGCTCGCGAGTGATGAGCTTGCCAAGGCCCGCGCGCTCCAGCAGGATCGGAACCTCGTAGATGCTGCCGGCGGTGCGCAGCGGGACGACGGCGTGGACGTCGACGTCGGTGAACAGGGCCACCTTGTCGAGGATCTCCTCCTCGATCGGCTCGTCGCTGCGCAGGACGATGACGTCGGGCTGGATACCAATCCCGCGCAGCTCCTTGACCGAGTGCTGGGTCGGCTTCGTCTTGAGCTCGCCGGTGGCGCCGATCTGCGGCAGCCAGGTGACGTGGACGTACAGCACGTTGCGGCGCCCGACGTCCTTGCGCATCTGGCGGATCGCCTCCAGGAACGGCAGCGACTCGATGTCGCCCACCGTGCCGCCGACCTCGACGATGACGACGCCATGCGCCGCCAGACCGCTGGTCGCGACGCTGCCGGTGCCCTCGCGCGCGACGCGCGCGATCCGCTCCTTGATCTCGTTCGTGATGTGCGGGATGACCTGCACCGTGCCGCCCAGGTAGTCACCGCGCCGCTCCTTGGCGATGACCGCCGAATAGATCCGCCCGGTGGTCACGTTGGAGGCCTGCGACAGGTTCTCGTCGATGAAGCGCTCGTAGTGACCCAGGTCGAGATCGGTCTCGGCGCCGTCATCGGTCACGAAGACCTCGCCGTGCTGGTAGGGCGACATCGTCCCCGGATCGATGTTGATGTACGGGTCCAGCTTGAGGATCGAGACCGGGATGCCGCGCGACTTGAGGATGCGCCCAATCGAGGCAGCCGTGATGCCCTTGCCGAGGGAGCTGGTGACGCCGCCGGTGACGAAGACGTACTTCGGCACGAATGGGGGTCCTCCGCTGGCGGCTCGAGCGTGGCGGAAGCTCTGCGGCACGCGAGCAGGGCGCCGTGGCCTACTCGGGAGCCGATCTTAGCAGGTGGGCCGATGCGCGGCGCGGGCCGCGGAGCGTCAGCGCTCGCTGCCCTCGGCACTGCCGGTGACCGGCGGTGGCGTGCCCTCCGTGCCGTCGGGGCCGGCAGGCGTCGCCTCGTGCAGGACGCACAGGATCTCCCGGTCGCCCTGCTCCCAGGTCGCCTGGGATGGGTTGACGAACGTGGCCGACCACGCCGAGTCGTCGTACGGGATGCCGACGTAGTCCTCGAATGCGGCGCGGCAGGCCTCGTCGGCCGCGTCCTTCAGCGGCTGCTCGCCGGGGAACTCCTCGTCGGAGCCGGCGTCGTAGTCGCTCACACCGAAGACCTCGAACGCATGGGCCCGCGCGCAGTCGATCACGGTCACCTCGTCGACGGTGGTGATGCTCTCGGTGTCGAAGCAATCCCCGACCTCGAGGTCGAACGCGCTCGTCAGGCTCGCCGTCGGCGATGCGCTCGCCGCGCCGGACCCGCTCGCGGCCGGCGCGCTGGCGGAGTGGGCCGCTGACACGGAGGGCGATACGGTGGGCGAGGGGTCGGAGCAGCCGATCAGGACCGCGGCGAGGACGAGCACGGCGATGCTGCTGACACGTTGAAGGGTCATGCTGACGATCATGCACGAGTCACGCCATGAGCTCCCGCGCCCCAGCCGGGTACCGCCGCTCCTGGGGCTCATCCATCCCGCTCCCGCCGCGGCTGTCGTGCTGCTCGCGGCGGCCCTGGCGACGATCCTGTCGGCGGAGGGCGGCAAGGTGGACCTCGCCCGCATCGGGCTGGTCACGCTGGCCATCGCCGGCTCGCAGGTGCTCACCGGGGCCCTCAACGACTGGGCCGATCGAAGCCGCGACGCCGCAACGGGCCAGTCGAAGCCGATTCCCGAAGGTCTCGTGTCCCCCGGCGCCGCATTGGCCCTGGCATTCGCTGGGGCGGCGGTGCAGATCGGCGCCTCGGTACCGCTGGGCGGAACGTTCCTGCTCCTCGGCGGCGTTGCCGCCGGCAGTGCGGTGGCGTACGACCTGTGGCTCTCGCGCACGCCGGCGAGCGTGATCCCCTACCTCGTCAGCTTCGGCGTGCTGCCGGTATGGGTCGCCGCCGGTGTCGACGTGCCAGTCGATCGCGTGCTGCCGGCAGTCCCCCTGGCCGGAATCTTCGCGGCGGCCGCGCACCTGGCCAACACGCTGCGGGACTGGGACGCCGACGCGGCCGACGGATCGCGATCGCTGGCACAGGTCCTGGGGCGACGCCGCAGCCATCTCACGGCAGTCACGCTGACGCTCGGGGTCGGGGTCGGGGTCGGGCTGGCGCTGCTCGCCGCGGGACGCCTCGGCCCGGCGGTGGCCGCAGGTGGGCTCATCGGCCTGCTGGCGGTGGCGGCGGCAGCGCGGCATGCATCCTGGCTGTGGCGCGCGCAGCTGGTCGCGGCCGTGGCCTGGACGGTCGCCTGGGCGCTCAGCACCCGGGCTGGATGACGAACGGGCGCCCGTGGGGCGCCCGCATCGGTCTAGATGGTGTCCTCGAGCTCCATCTCCTCGTCGTCGGTCTCCTCGGTCAGCTTGAGCCAGACGAAGAGGCCGGCAAGGATCGTGAGCGGAATGACGATCATCGCCGCCAGCAGCGCGCCGACGCCGATGAGCAGGACCTTCAATGCCTTCATGGTGGGTCTCCCCAGTGGGTGTTCGGGCGGGCGATGCGCGTCAACCGCCGGCCGGCGTCTCCGGCGCGGCTGCGCGTTCCTCCGGTGCGGCCTCGATCATAGCGAGGATCTCCTCGCGTGTGAACTCCGCCAGCTGGTGGCCGGTGCCACTGGGCGTGGCGACGAGGAGCCGGATCACGAACGATCCCTCCTGCTCGAACAGGAAGACGTCGCGCGCCCGCTGGCCGTCGATCCACTTGCCGAGGACGCGCATCGCGTGCTCGTAGTAGTGCGTGACCTCGGGCGCCGGCTCGGTGGGGGGACGCTGGCCGCGATGACCCGCCAGCTCGTCGACGAGCTCCGACACCTTGTCCTCGACCAGCTCGTAGGTGCGCTTGACGAGCGCCCCCGATCCCTCGGCCCATGCCCCGGTGTGCGGCGGCCCCAGTCCCTGCAGGATGAAGCCCTGGTCGAGCTCCAGGAAGAGGAGCTCCTTGAGCTGCTCGTGGTCGGCGTGGGCGCCGATGCTCCGCAGCACCTCCTCCCAGTCAGTGCGCGGGCTGCCCTCGTAGATCCGCATCCTCGCCTCCGTCGTCCGCGGCGCTCACCGCCGGCGTGCAGGATAGCGCACGGCCTTCGTGCGACCGATGCCCCCGACCGCCGATCAGCCGCTCGCCAGGGCCACGGCGATCCGGGCCGCCGTCCGCGCGTTGTTGACGATGAGCGCCACGTTGGCCCGCAGCGTCCGTCCATCCGATGCGGCGGCGACGTGCGAGAGGACGTAGGGCGTCACCGCGCCGCCGCTGACGCCAGCCTCAGCGGCGGCCGCGACCGCGTCGCGGGTCCATGCGTCGACGTCGGCGATGGGGAGCGCGACCTCGGCCGGCGGTGGCTGCACGATGAGCAGCCCGCCGTTGCCGGGAATGGCCAGGTGCGCACGAACGACCGCCGCCGCGTCCGCCGGCGTGTCCACGCGGTGCTGGAGGGGTAGGCCGGCATCGGGGCTCAAAAAGGCGGGCAGCCGGTCGGTGCCGTATCCCACCACCGGGACGCGCCGCGTCTCGAGCGCCTCGAGGGTGGCCGGCAGGTCGAGGATGGACTTGGCGCCGCTGGACAGGACCGCCACCGGCGTCGATGCCAGCTCGTCGAGATCGCTGCTGATGTCCCAGCTGGTCGCGGCGCCGCGGTGGACGCCGCCGATCCCACCGGTGGCGAAGAGCGGGATGCCGGCCAGCCGAGCGGCCCGCATCGTGGCACTCACGGTGGTGGCCGCAAGTCGGCGCTGGGCGAGCAGCGGGCCGATGTCACGCGAGGCAGCCTTGGCCGGCCGTCGCTCGGTGTCGGCCAGACGATCCAGCAGCTCGGCGGGAGCGCCGACGTGCAGCAGCCCCTCCTCCAGCGCCACCGTGGCGGGCGTCGCTCCCTCTTCGCGCACCGCCGCCTCGGCCGCACGAGCGGTGTCGAGGTTGTGCGGCGCGGGGAGTCCCTGAGCGATGAGGCTCGACTCGAGCGCCACCACCGGGCGTCCGGCGGCCAGCGCCTCGGCGACCTCGGCCGATACGGCGAGCCAGGCGGTCGGTTGGGACGTCATGCCGGCAGCGTACCGGAGGCGGCACCACTATCGGCAGCGCCGATGCGATCCGACCCGCCTTCGCCCGCGACGCGCCCCTGGGCGCCGTACACGCCAGTCACGGCAGCGGCGAGCGCCGCTGCATCGACGAGCGCAGCGGTGAGGTCAGGCGCGTCGGGCGGCCACGCGGCCGCCGAGAGCCGGTGGATCAGCGCGGCGGCGAAGGCGTCGCCGGCACCGGTGGCATCGACCGCCTCGGCCGGGACGGATGGCACCGTGACGGATGGTGCTCCGCCCGGGACAGCGGCTTCCGCGCCATCGCGCCCGGTGACGACGGCGAGGCAGCCGAATCGCTCCGCCACCGCGATGGGACTCGGTGGGCCACCCACGATGGTCGTGGCCTCGTCGCGGTTGAGGACCATGAGGGTCGGCTCGGCCGCCGTCGCGGCGGCAGCCCAGGCACTGGCCTGGTGAGGGCGCAGGGAACAGCCGAGGATGGCGCGCCGCGTCTCGCGCCCCGCAACTCGGGCCGCAAGGTCAGCGCCGCCGGCCTCCAGCAGGACGTATCCCGATACGACCCACCAGGCCGCGTCATCGCCCGCGTGCGGAGAAGCGGCCAACGCGCCCGCGAGATCGGGTCGGTGGCTCAGCATCGATCGGTCGGCATCGGGCGCCAGTAGAACGACGACCGTGCCGCTGCGCTCGACGTCAACCGCTGCCAGGCCGATGCCCTCCGCTTCGAGGGCGGCACGGATGAACGCGCCGGCCGGGTCATCGGCCAGGCCACACTCGAGGGTCACGTCGGCGCCACGGCGCGCCAGCCTGACCGCGACGTTGGCCCCTTGCCCGCCGGGACCCATGCGGATGGTGGCCGGCACGTCGCCACCGGCGACGACGGGCTGCACCGGCGCGACCAGGATGTCCAGGAGGGCGTCGCCGAGGACGACCACACCACTCATTCGATCGGGCCGAACAGCAACTTGATCCGGCGCCATCGCCAATGCGCCGCACCTACCATGGGCGGCGGCTGGAAAAGCCCTCGCGCGTCGTGTGCCACCAATCGAGCTCGGGATCGGACAGCTGCCAGCACAGCCACACCCGTTCGCCGTCCCGCTCGCCGGGGATATCGCACAGGCCGAGGTCCAGGTCGCGCAGGACGACGCCCAGCTCCTCGAAATGGCTGAGCAGCGCGCTCATGCCGGCTCGGATGTCGGACACCGCCTGCTCGTGGCGGCGCGTGTCCGCGGCATGGTCCGGGCTGCCGTTACCGCGGAGATGGGCGTGAAGGGCCGCGTGGGCGGCGTCGAGACGCCCCTTTTCCACCGCCAGCTGGAGGAGCATCGAGCGCAACCGGGGCACGAGCGCGCGCGCCTCCTCGATGTCATAGACCCGGTCGCGGTCCATCGTCATGCGGTGCTGATGGTAGCGTGCCGCTTTGCTAGGATCGACGCGCCCCGGCGGGCCTGCTCCGCATCGCGACGGCGTCCGCCGGCAGCCTGGTGAGGTTCACGCCACACCGATGCCCGATCATCCCGTCAGCCGTCCCCACGGCATCAACGACGAGGCGGCACCCGGATCGGACCCGTACACCGCCTACGACGATTTCAACCTCCCCGCCTACGTCGGTCTGCCGACGTTTCAGAAGCTGCCCCTGGTCACTGATGGGGCCGCGCTCGCCGCGCGCGGCCCGGACGTGGCCAT
The DNA here is from genome assembly GCA_025937875.1 of Chloroflexota bacterium. Lineage (GTDB taxonomy): Bacteria > Chloroflexota > Limnocylindria > QHBO01 > QHBO01 > JAICQM01. The sequence goes on along the minus strand of JAICQM010000004.1, from coordinate 16,783 downwards.
CGTCGGTGCCCCGTTCGACGATGCGGTGAGCCATCGGCCCGGTGCCCGCTTCGGTCCGCGCGCGATTCGCGCGGCGAGCTATCACGCCGGGGCGCTCAACTCACTCCAGCTCGACGTGGAACCGTTCGACTGGCTGGACGTCGTTGACGCCGGGGACGCGCCGGTGACGCCGATGGACATCGAGCGCGCCCATGCCGTCATCGGGCGCAAGGTCGCCGACGTGGCGGCCAGCGGCGCGATTCCCATCGTCCTGGGCGGCGACCACTCGATCACGTTCCCCTCGGCGGCGGCGATCGCCGCCCGCGTCGCGCCGCGCCGCCTCGGCATCGTGCATTTCGACGCCCACGCGGACGCCGCCAATGCGACGTGGGGCAACCTCCGCTCCCACGGCACGCCGATGCGGCGCCTCATCGAGGAGGGCCACGTCGACGGGCGCAACTTCGTGCAGGTCGGGCTGCGTGGCTACTGGCCGGGACCGGAGACCGTGGCGTGGATGCGTGAGCACCAGATGCGGAGCCACCTCATGACCGAGATCGAGGAACACGGAGCCGAGGCCGTCGTCCGCCGCGCCATCGAGGAGGCGCTCGACGGTCCCGAGGTCATCTATCTCTCCGTCGACATCGACGTCCTCGACCCCGGCCTGGCGCCGGGAACGGGCACACCGGAACCCGGCGGCCTGCTGACCCGTGAGCTGCTGCGCGCCGTGCGCCAGGTCGCGGGCTCGGTGGAGCTGGCGGGCATGGACGTGGTCGAGGTGTCACCGCCGTTCGACCCGGCCGAGGTCACGGCCATGGCAGCCCATCGGTGCGTCCTGGAGGCGATCAGCGCCCTCGCCGCGCGACGACGCGCGTCCGGCGCGACGCCGAACCCGACCCAGCTGCATTCGAAGCCGTAGGCCGGGGTCAGCGGGCCTCGAACTCGGCCCGGGCGACGTCGCTCCCGTTGACGGCCGCGACGGCCAGCCAGTCGCCGCGCGCCAGGCCGCCGCGGAACGTCGCCCACGCCCGGCCCTGGCCACCACCCAGGGTGATGTCGGCCCCCTTCACCACCTGACCTCCAGGACCCTCGAGGCGGAAGCTCGCGATGTCACCCGGCGCCGAGTCGCTGAACGCGAGCACCACGACGAAGCCGCGGTCGCCGACTCGACGGCGCTCATCGACGCAGCGGCCGTTGCGAACGTCGTCACAGATCGCGAGGGACGCCTCGATCGCCGGCGGCGCAGGCGTCGCCGGCGGCGTCGGGCTCGGTGTCGGAGGCACCGGCGTCACGACTGGCGTCGGCGTGGCGGCCGCCCAGGCCGAACCGCCGACGACCACCGCGGGTGTGGTGGAGGGCGTGGGGGTCACCGCCACGGACGTCGCCGCCGCGGTGGGCTCCGGGGTCCCAGGGCGGGTCAGCGCCCCGAAGGCCGCCCCGACCACGGCCAGGGCCAGCAGCGCCGCGATGGCGATCATCGCGACCGGGGGTTCGGGGCGGCTTGGGCTGGCGGTCATGTGGCGGTTGGCGCTGCATGTGTCGGGCCACGCGTGGCCTCAGGTGACGGTGAAGTCGGCCTCGGCTGCCGGCAGCCCGTTGCGGTTGATCCGGATGCGGTACTCGCCGGCCTCCAGGTCGGAGTACGGCGTCCCGAAGCCGGGGAAGAGGATCCAGCCGTTGCAGGCGACCTCCGGCGGACACTCGACCTGGGCAAGCTCGATGCTGGCCTGCGCCACCACGGCGTCGGCGCTGTCGAGGATCGTCATCCCGAGCACGTCCTCGCGCTGTCCCTGCTCGAAGCCGATGTAGACCCAGATGCTGCCGCTGTTGGTGGCGCCGTCCGAGTTGCACCCGCTGGCGTTCGGCTGGCTGACACACGGCTGGGTGGTGGCCACGAAGCCGTCGGGGAAGGTGATCGGCGGACCCTCGCTGGCGTTGGGCTGGCCGCTGGTCGACGGACCCGCGGAAGGCGACGTGGCCGCCGTCTCGCTCGGGGTGGCCGCGGCGGACGAGGCCACCGCCGACGGGCTGCCCGTCTGCCGCGCAACCGGGTCATCGTCGCCGAACAGGTTGGAGAAGAAGACGCCCATCAGCAGCGCGATGACGCCCAGTGCGACGAACCCGACGATCGGGAGCACCGAGCTGCGGCCGCGACGGTCGTCGTAGTCGTCGGCCGGAACGTAGTAGGGCTCCTCGGCCGGCCATCCCTCGTCATCGCCGGGCATGTCGTAGCTCTCCCCGGCGCCGTACTGCGGCGCCTCGGCCGGGGGCGGCGGCTCGACGGGTCGCGCCGCCCACGGGTCGGGCTGCACCGGCGCGGCGGGCTGCGCGTCGACGGTCGGCGATGGAGCGATGTCGAGCGGCGGCAGTGGCGCGACCAGGGAACCGGGAGGCGCGGCTTCCTCCTCCTCCTCCATGTCCGAACCGCCTGGCGGCGGCACCTCGCGGCCGCGCCGCCACGGATCACCGGCGGGCGGCGGTGCGGGCGGTGCCTCGTCGCGGACGTTGTCTACGTACGGGCGCGGGCCGTCGGGCTCGCCACGCTGGGCGAGCGCGTCCTCCGGCTCCGGCTCGAACGGGGCATAGCCGCCGGCAGCCGGCTCGTCGGCGTAGCCTCCGCGACGGTACGGCGTATCGACGCGGCGACCGCGGATGCGCGAGTCGAGCTCGTCGCGATCGAGGCCGCGCGGCCGCGTCACCGAGCTCGAGGGGATCGGTGAGCCGCAGTGGGTGCAGAACGCAGCAGGTGCTGTCGATCGGTGACAGGTCGGGCAGCGGATCTGCCCCGGCTTGGGGGTCGACATCGTCGGCCATTGTGCGCGACGCGGCGCCGTCGTGCACGGGTGGGGCCACCTAGAATCGCTGCCCTCATGCAGCGGATCAACGTGGTCGGCACCAGCGGCAGCGGCAAGACGACCTTCGCGGCCGAGCTCTCGGCGCGCCTCGATATCCCGCACGTCGAGCTCGACGCCCTCAACTGGACGGGGGGCTGGCAGCAGGCCGATCCGGACGTCATGCGCGCGCGGGTCGCGGATGCGGTGTCCGGCGAGCGGTGGGTCATCGACGGCAACTACTCGGTATCGCGCGACCTCGTGTGGGCGCGCGCCGACACGGTCGTGTGGCTCGACCTGCCGCGCTCGGTGGTCACCTGGCGGATCGTGACGCGGACGCTGACGCGCCTCGTGCGACGGACCGAGATGTGGGCGGGCAACCGCGAATCGCTGCGCATGCTGCTGAGCCGCGACTCGATCGTCTGGTGGTCGGTGAGCACGTACGCCCGGCGCCGGCGCGACTATCCGCGCCTGCTGGCCGCGCACCCCGACCTGCGTGTCGTCCGCCTGCGCACCCCACGCCAGGCGGACCGATGGCTTCGTTCCGTCGGTCGCTGAGAACGCTCAGGCCCCGGGGCGCTTCCATTCACTGCCGTCGGCGAAGCGCTCGCGCTTCCAGATCGGCAGGCGCAGCTTGATCTGCTCGATGACGAACCGATTGGCCTCATAGGCCGCCCCGCGATGCGGCGCCGCCACGACGATGGCGACCGCCGCTTCCCCCAGGGGGACGAGGCCGGTCCGATGCACCACGGCCACCGTCGCGCCCCAGGCCGCCTCCGCCTCGCCGGCGATGGCCGCCAGCTCCGCTGCCGCCATCTCGGGGAACGCCTCGTACTCCAGCTCGATCACCGGCCGGCCGTCGTCGGCATGGTCGCGAGCACGGCCCACGAACGTGACGAGAGCGCCGTGGCTGGGCAGGGCCACCTCCCGCTCGAGCGCCGCAACGTCGATCGGGCCATCGGTCAGGCCGATGCTGGTTCCGCCGCTGACCGGCGGCAGGAAGGCCACCTCGTCGTCGTCGCCGAGCGCATCGGCCCAGCCCGCGTAGGCGCCGTTGCGTGCCGCGCGCACGAAGGGGCGGTGCGGTACCAGGCCGGGATGCCGCGCTGCGAGCGCGGTCCACGCGGCCGCGACGTCAGCGCCTTCGGCCAGGTCGAGGTCGCAGCGGTCGACGCTGAGCTCGCGCAGCGTCGCGAAGGTGCGCACGTGGACCCGCATCGGCCTAGACCGGCACGCCGGTGAGATAGCTGATGCTGGCGCCGGCGATCGAGCCGGCCAGGACGAGGGCCAGACCGATGTACAGCAGACCGGTGCTGGCCTGCAGCGAGGCGGCACGGGTGGCCAGGTAGGCGAGAACGGTGGCGACGATCGGGAGGAGGATCCCGGCCGCCAGGCGCAGCCAGGACAGCCAGGCAATCTGGCCACTGATCGGCTCGGTACCGACCGCGACAAGCGCGATGGCGAACGCGGCGCCCTGGATCGCGAGCGCCGCCGCCAGGATCCACATCATGCGGCGCAGTGGCGCCGGTGACAGCCGTGGCGTCACCAGGTACCAGTGCCCAAGCAGCATCGCCGCGTTCACCGCGCCGAGGGCGGCCGCCACGATGAGCAGCTGGACGGCGAAGAACCCGGGTGCGCGAGTGCCGCCCGCCAGGGCCAGCGTGACAAGCGCGACAAGGCCCACGCCACCGGTGCCGATGGCCAGCCATGCACGCGGCCAGCGCGCGTGGGAAGCGACGAGATAGGCGACGCTGCCGGCGGCGAACGCGAGCACCAGGGGCCGGCGCAGGCCCTCGGTCGCCGATCCGACGGCGTCGGGGGGCAGGTTCACGTCGCTGAGGACCAGGATCGCGGCGCAGGCGGCGACGACCCACGCCATGAGCAGCCGGTACCCGCGGGTCGTGCCGCCCGTCAGCTCGGCCAACCCGACGATGGTGATCGTCCCGGCGCCCAGGGCAGCCCAGACGATCCAATTGACGAAGGGGAGGGCCTCGATGGACACGAGGGCCGAGTATACCGATGCGCGTCCGATGGCAGACTGGGCGCATGGCCGATCGCAGCCCGCGCATCTCCGACTATGGCGCCATCGGCGATTGCCGCACGATGGCCCTCGTCAGCCGCGAGGGCTCGATCGATTGGTGGTGCCAGCCCCGGTTCGATTCCCCCTCGATCTTCGCGCGGATCCTGGACCCGAAGCGCGGCGGCTCCTTCGGCGTCGAGGCGGACGGCCTGCGTGCCGCGGGGCGGCGCTACCTGCCGCACACCGGCGTGCTCGAGACGCGGCTCTCGGCCCGCGGCGGCGAGCTGACCGTCACCGACTTCGCGGCGCTGGAGGCACGCGACGCTGGCGGCACGCCGGCGCCCTTCGCCCGCCAGAAGCTCGTGCGCCTGCTGCGCTGCACGAGCGGCCGCGTCGAGCTGGTCCTGCGTCTCCGCGCGCGCCCGGCGTACGGCACGGTCACGCGGCCCCGGCTGACGCTCGTCGGCCCGCCCGAGGCGCGGCGACGCACGCTGGAGCTCCATGCCGCCGGCCGGACGATCGACCTCGCCGCCACGCGTGACTGGGACACGATTCGGGCCGGTGACGCCACCCTCACGCTGGACCTCGCGGCCGGCGACGAGGTCGGCGTGGCCGTCGACTACGGCCCGGGCGACCTGGCCGGCGAAGGGATCGAGCACGGCGACGGCCACCACTCGGAGCCGGTCACGCTCGACCTGCTCCACGATTGGCTTGACGGCACGGTCGCCTTCTGGGAGCGCTGGGCCGCGATGAACACCTATGACGGCCCGTACCGCGACCTCGTCGAGCGCAGCGCCATCACCCTCAAGCTGCTCACCTATCACCCGAGCGGCGCCGTGGTGGCGGCCGGCACGACGTCGCTGCCGGAGACGATCGGCGGAGAGCGCAACTGGGACTACCGCTTCACCTGGCTGCGCGACGCCTCGTTCACGCTGTTCTCGCTCAACACCATCGGCTACCGCGCCGAGACCGATGCGTTCATGCGCTGGCTGACTCGGGTCTGCAGCGACGATCCCGACCCGCTGGTGCTGTATCGCGTCGACGGCACCACGGCCAACCGCGAGCGGACCCTGCCCCACCTGGCCGGCCATCGAGGCTCGCGACCGGTGCGCATCGGAAACGGTGCGGCGTGGCAGCGTCAGCTGGATATCTACGGCGAGGTGCTCGACGCGGCATACCTCGATGCGCGCGGCGGCGGCAACGTCGCGGACGACGAATGGCACCTCTTCGCGGCCCTCGCCGATCTGGCGCTCGCACGCTGGCGACGGGCGGACACCTCCATCTGGGAGGTGCGCGGGGGCCACCGCCACTTCACCTACTCGAAGGTGATGTGCTGGGTCGCGCTCGATCGTGCGATCCGGGTGGCGCGCATCCTGGACCGCGAGCAGGGCGAACGGGAGCGCGTCGCCCGCTGGCGATCCGAGGCAGCCGAGATCCGGCGCACGGTGATGCGGCGCGGGCGACGAGCCGACGGCGCGTTCACCCAGTCCTTCGGCACCGACGTCGTGGACGCGTCGGCCCTGGTCTTTCCCCTGGTCGGCTTCATCCACGGCGACGCGCCATCGGCCACCGCGACGCTGCATGCGGTCGAGGCCGAGCTGTCGGACGCGAGCGGCCTCATCCAGCGCTACCGCGCCGACGAGGAGGTGGAGGGCGTCCGCGGACGTGAGGGTGCGTTCCTCATCTGCTCGTTCTGGCTGTGCGACAACTTCGCCCTGCGCGGCGAGCTGGACCGCGCGCGGGCGCGGTTCGAGGAACTGACCGCGACCGCGAACGACCTGGGCCTGTTCAGCGAGGAGTGGGACGCCGTCTCCGGCGAGATGCTGGGCAACGTTCCGCAGGCATTCACCCACATCGGCCTGATCAGCAGCGCGCACAACCTGCAGCGCGCCGAGCGCCACGCGATACGGGGACCGGTGCGCCAGGACGCGCCGCGGGACTAGCCGGCGGCGCTCAGCGGCCCAGCGAGCCGGTCAGCCCGATCTCGACCCAGCCGTCGGCACTGACCCGTACCGGGTGCGTCTCGACCGGCTCGGTTGCGGGCGGCACGACGGCCTCGCCGGTGCGGACGTCGAAGCAGCCGCCGTGCCAGGCGCATACCAGCACCCCGTCCCGCGGGTCGAACCCCGCCTCCGACAGGGGGAAGTCGCGGTGGGAGCAGTTGTTCTGCACCGCGTAAAAGGCACCCTCGTGACGGACGAGGACGACCGGCGTGCCGTCGATCTCGACCGGGATCAGCTCACCGTCGCGGAGCTCGTCGGCTGGCAGCACCCGGGCATAGCGGACCGCGGACAGCGTCACGGCGCGGGCGTGCGGCCGAATGCCAGCAGGCGCGGCTCGGTCATGTCCTCGATGCTCCAGCGCAGCCCCTCACGCCCGAGGCCGGAGTCCTTGACGCCGCCGTACGGCATGGCATCGGTGCGCCAGGTCGGAATGTCGTTGACGATCACGCCGCCCACCTCGAGCTCGTCGTGCGCCAGCAGCGTTCGATCGAGCGAGGTGGTGAAGACCCCGCACTGGAGGCCGAAGCGCGAGTCGTTGATGGCGGTGAGCGCCTCCTCGAACGTGTCGACGGGAAAGAGGTTGACGACCGGCGCGAAGGCTTCCTCCGAGCAGATCATCGCGTCGCGCGGCACGTCGACCAGGACCGTGGGGCCGTACCAGCGCCCGTCCGGTTCGCCCTGGACGATGGCGCGGGCGCCGTCCGCCAGGGCATCGGTCACCCAGCCGTGGGTGCGCTCGACCGCCTGCTCGTCGACCATCGGTCCCAGGTCCGTCGCCGGATCGAGCGGGTCGCCGACCCTCACCCGGGCCACGCGTTCGGTGAAGCGACGCTGGAACTCCTCGTAGACCGATGCCACGACGTAGATGCGCTGCACGCTGATGCACACCTGGCCGGCATATGCGAAGGCGCCGTACACGAGCCGCTCAACCGCCCAGTCGAGGTCAGCGGTCTCGTCGACGATGGCGCCGGCGTTCCCGCCGAGCTCGAGGACGACCTTCTTCCTGCCGGCCTCGGCCTTCATCTTCCACCCCACCGATGGCGATCCGGTGAAGCTGAGCAGCTTGAACCGGTCGTCGGCCACCATCCGGTCACCGGTGGGCCGTTCCATCGGCAGGATGCTGACGGCACCGGCAGGGAGGTCCGTCTCGGCGAGATAACCCGCCACGCGCAGCATGACCAGCGGGTCCTTCGACGGCGGCTTGAGGACGATGCTGCACCCCGCGGCGATCGCCGGCGCCACCTTGTGCGCCGCCAGGTTGAGCGGGAAGTTGAAGGGGCTGATCCCGGCGACCGGTCCGATCGGGTAACGCCGCACGATGCCGTGGCGCCCCCGGTTGGCGGCGGCCTGGTCGAGGGGAAGCCACTCCCCGGTGATCCGCGTCGCCTCTTCGGCCGCGATGCGGAACGTCAGCGCGCCGCGCGCCACCTCGCCCCGCGCGTCCTTGATCGGCTTGCCCGACTCCTGGCTCAACAGCGTGGCCAGCTCGTCGGCGTCGCGCTCGATGCTGGCCGCCACATGGGCCAGCGCATCGCGGCGCTCGAAGCTCGCCAGGCGCCTCGTCTCTTGGAATCCCGCCACCGCGGCGGTCGTCGCCCGCTCCAGCTCGGTCGGACCGGCCTGGAACGTGGTGGCCACCACGTCTCCGGTCGCCGGATTGCGGACCTCGAGCGGCGTACCGGCCTCGACGAACTCGCCTGCCAGATAGATGGGAACGGTCGGCGCGCGGACCTGGGTGGTCATGAACTGGATTCTAGCGCTCGCCGCCCTTCGAGCTCCAAATCGGGAAACTTGCTACCATCGCGGGACATGAATCCGTTCTACCTCGTCCTGGAGACCGGCGTGGTGGTCTTCTTCATTGCCGCCGCCTGGCTCGCGCTGCGCCGCGGCCGGCTGCCGTTCCTTGAGCTCATCAGTGCCGCCACGTTCGGGATCCTGCTCGAGGAGGGCGACCAGCTCATCTTCGAGACGTACCACTACAGCGCTGACTGGGTGCTGGTCCTCGACCGGGCACCGATCGTCATCGGCCTGTCGTGGGCGCTCATCATCGCGGGCGCCATGCGCATCACCGACGCGCTCGGCGTCCGCCGCCGGTACGCGCCGTTCGTCGACAGCGTGCTGGCGATCATGCTCGACCTGGCCTTCGACGCGGTGGCCATCCGGATGGGCCTGTGGACGTGGCGCGAGATCGGCTTCGACCAGGGCTGGTTTGGGGTTCCCGCCGGCAACTTCTACGCGTGGCTGTTCGTGACCCTGGGCTTCAGCCTGTTGAGCCGATGGCTGCGCGACGCATCGCGCCACCGTCCGGTCCTGGAATGGCTGCAGCTCGCCGTCCCCGGCCCCGCCTTCCTCATCCTCCTGCTGGGGTTGGTCCCCTTCAGCCTGCTGCTGCCGGTGGTCGATCCGGCCCCGGGCGGCGGGCTGGGCATGTTCCTCGTGACGCTGGGCGCGTTCTGCGCACTGGGAGCGTACGGGATCTGGGGCCCCGACCGCCCAGCCGGCAACGGGGAGCGGGCGGCGATGATCGACCTCCACGCGGCCTTCGGCACGCGCCTCGCGATCCACCTCGTGTTCCTGGCGGCGCTGTTCTGGCTGGGGCTGGCAACCTCGCAGCCGGTGCTGCTGCTCGTGTCGCTGGTCATGCTCGCCCTGGAGTGGCCGCTGGCCCGCCTCGCTCACGCGCGGAGCGCGGCCGGCAGGAGCGGCCGTATCCTCGGCGACACATGATCCCCATCTCGCCCGCCGACGTCGAGGCCTGCGTCGAGCGCCTGCGCGACCTGATCCGCATCCCGAGCGTCAACCCGCCCGACGGCGGGGTGGACGTGGCCGCCGGCCGCGATCCGCGGGGCGGCGAGACGGCGGTCGCCACGCACTGCGCCGAGGAGCTCACCGCGGCCGGGATCGCAGCCGAGGTGATCGAGGCGGCGCCGGGTCGGGGCAGCTGCTTCGCGCGTTTGCCGGCCACGGTCGCGGACCCGGAGCCACCGCTGGTGCTCCTCTCTCACGTGGACGTCGTCCCGGTCGACGCCGAATCATGGACCCACGACCCGTTCGGGGGCGAACTGGTGGACGGCGTCATCTGGGGCCGCGGCGCGATCGACATGAAGGACATGCTGGCCATGGAGCTGGGCGTGCTGCTGGCGCTCCATCGGTCCGGTGCGGAGCGGCGGCGAGACGTCATCCTGGCCGCGGTCGCCGACGAGGAGGCGGGCGGCGAGTTCGGGGCACTGCACTGGGTCCGCACCCGCCCCGACCTGTTCGCCGACGGCGCCGGACGGCCAGCGGCGGCAGCCCTCAACGAGGTCGGCGGCTACCCGATCCACCTGGGCGGGCGGCGCTTCTACGCGATCCAGGTGGCTGAGAAGGGCATCCTGTGGACGCGGATCACGGCCAGCGGAACGCCCGGGCACGGAAGCATGCCGCACGCCGACAACCCGACCGTCAAGCTTGCTCGCGCGGTGACGCGCCTGGCCGAGGCACGACAGCCGATGCGCCTGACGCCGGTCGTGGAGGCGTTCCTGCGTGGCATGGGTATGGACGCCGTGGCCGATGCGGTCGCGCGCGGGGCTGAGGACGAGCTCGCCGCGATCCTCGACGCCGGCCTGCCGGATCCCGTCATGCGCCGCTCTCTCGACGCCATGCTGCGCGACACCGTGACGCCCACCATCCTGCGTTCCGGGAAGAAGATGAACGTCATCCCCGGGTCGGGCGACGGCGAGATCGACGTGCGGACGCTCCCCGATACGGACCAGGACGCGTTCCTGGCCCAGCTCCAGGCGATCGCCGGCGACGAGGTGACCCTGAGCGCGGTGATGGCGATGCCTCCGGTCGAGGCCCCCGCCGACGCGCCGATCGTGGACCTCATGCACGCCGCCCTGCGGCGCGCCGATCCGGAGGGCACGCCACTGCCGATGATGATCACCCCCGGCACCGACGCCAAGGCGCTCGCCCTGCTGGGCATCCCGACCTATGGTTTCGCGCCGCTGCTGCTGGATCCGGACACGCCGTTCCTGTCACTGTTCCACGCCCACGACGAGCGGGTACCGGCCAGCGCCCTCGCGTTCGGCCTGCCGGTGCTGGCCGACGTGGTGGGCCGCTTCGTGATCGCCCGCTGAGCGACCTATCCGGCACGGGACGTGCTCGCACGCGCCCGATATACTCGGCCAGCACCGCACGATCGCACCGATGACGCACCGAACCGATTCCACCGTGGCCGCCGAGGCGGCCCCGCGCTCCCACGCCTTTGTCTTTCCCGGCCAGGGCAGTCAGTACGTCGGCATGGGCGCCGAGCTGGTGGCCACGTCGCCGGCGGCGGCGCGCGTCCTCGAGCGGGCGGATGCGGCGCTGGGCTTTCCGATCTCGCGGCTGATCCTCGAGGGTCCGGCCGACGAGCTCGACGAGACGATCAATGCCCAGCCGGCGATCCTGGCCACCAGCGTTGCCTACCTCGAGGCCATGCGCGACCAGGCCGAGCGTGCCGGCGTCCTCCTGGAGCCGCGCCTGCTGGCCGGTCACTCTGCCGGCCAGTACGCCGCCGCCGTTGCCGCCGGGGCGATCGACTTCGAGACCGCCATCCACCTCGTGCGCGAACGCGGCCGGATCATGCAGGAGCGTGGGATCGCCGGTGGGATGGGCGCCGTCATCGGGCTGACCGACAGCCAGGTGCACGAGGTGGTCGATGCCGCACGGGCGCACGGCGAGATCAGCGTCGCCAACACGAACGCGCCGGGGCAGATCGTCCTCTCGGGCGTGATTCCCGCCCTCGCCTTCGCGCTCGAGCTCTCGAAGACCGTCGGCGCCCGCAAGGCGGTGCGCCTGACCGTCAGCGTCGCCTCCCACTCGCCGCTCATGCGGCGCGCACGCGACGAGTTCGGCCGCATCCTGGCCCGCATCCCGTTCACCGACCCGCAGGTCCCGATGCTGGGCAACGTGCACGCCACCCTGATCAGCACCGCCGACGGGCTGCGCACCGAGCTCACCGATCACCTCGTCCACGGCGTGCAGTGGACCGCCTCGGTGCGGCGCATGGTGGCCGACGGGGTGACCGACTTCGTCGAGATCGGTCCCGGCCGCGTGCTGTCGGGGCTCATCCGGCGCATCAGCCCAGAGGTGTGGACTCATCCCGTGGACGCGCCCGGCGGCCTCGCCCGCCTGTGGCTCCCCGGGAACCCCGACCCCGACGGCGCATCCGCATGACGGCCCGGCGCGCCGTCGTCACGGGCCTCGGGATCGTCTCGCCGGTGGGCATCGGTGCCGAGGCGTCGTGGGAATCACTGGTCGCCGGGAAGAGCGGCATCGCCGACGTGACGCTGTTCGACGCCTCCGCCTACGACATTCACGTTGCCGGCGAGGTGAAGGACTTCGACGCGCGCCAGTACATGGACGGCCCGGACGCGCGCCGCCACGATCGCAACACGCACTTCGCGGTCGCCGCCACCGGCGAGGCGCTCCGCGACGCCGGCCTGCTCGGCGACGACGGCCACGTCACCGGCGACGTCGATGCCGACCGGTTCGGGATGGTGTTCGGGACCGGCATCGGCGGGATCGGGATGATCAGCGACGGCATCCAGACCCTCAACGAGCGCGGGCCGGGCCGCATTTCGCCGTTCCTCCTGCCGCACATGATCCCCGACGCCGCGTCGGGGATGGTCGCCATCCAGTACCGCATCCGCGGCCCGAACATGGCTGTCGTCTCCGCGTGCGCCACCGGCGGCCACGCCATCGGCGAGGCGATGGAGGCGGTGGTTCGCGGCCAGGCCGACATCATGCTCGGGGCCGGGACCGAGGCGGTCATCGTCCCGCTCGCCTTCGCGGGCTTCCAGCAGATGCGCGCCCTGGGCTCACCCATCGATCCCGACACCGGCGAGTACAACCCGGCCATCGCGTCGCGGCCGTTCGACGCCACCCGCAACGGGTTCGTGGTGGCCGAGGGATCGGCCGTCCTCGTCCTCGAGGAGCTCGAGCATGCGCGGGCGCGTGGCGCGACACCGATCGCCGAGGTCATCGGCTACGGCTCCTCGGCCGATGCGTTCCATATGGCGGCGCCGTCTGAGCGCGGCGAGGGCAACCAGCGCGCGATGCGGGCCGCCCTCGCGCGCGCGGGCATCGGTCCCGAGGAGGTCGATTACATCAATGCTCACGGAACATCGACGCCGCTCAACGACCGATACGAGACGATGGCGATCACCGAGGTCTTCGGCGAGCATGCGGCCCGGCTGGCGGTGTCGAGCACCAAGTCGATGACCGGCCACGCGATGGGCGCCGCCGGCGCGATCGAGGCCTTCGTGTGCGTGAAGGTGGTGGCCACCGGCTGCATCCCGCCGACCATCAACCTCCGCCACCCCGATCCGGAGCTGACGCTCGACTACGTGCCCAACGAGGCGCGCGCCGCCGAGGTGCGCGTCGCCCTCTCCAACTCGATGGGCCTCGGCGGGCACAACTCGACGGTCATCATCCGCCGCTTCGAGGACTGACCGGCTCGATGGTGCGCACCCCACCGCCGCGTGATCCCACCCGCCGCGCGGTGGTGACCGGCATGGGAGCCATGACCCCCATCGGCAACGACGTCGAGACGTTCTGGGCGAACCTGACCGCCGGCGTCAGCGGCGTCGGCCGCATCACCCAGTACGACCCGGCGGCCGAGGAGGTCCAGATCGCGGCGGAAGTCAAGGGCTTCGATCCGCGCGACTGGATCGACTTCAAGGCCGCACGGCGCATGAGCCGCTTCAGCCAGCTGGCCGTGGCGGCGGCACGGCAGGCGATCGACGCCTCGGGCCTCCAGATCGGGGACCACAACCGCGACGACGTGGCGGTCGTCATCAACACCGGTGGCGGTGGCATCGGCGACGTCGCGCTCGGCGAGCAGGTGTTCCTGTCGCAGGGCGGCAAGCGGGTCAGCCCGTTCATGGTCCCGATGCTCTCCCCCTCCATGGCCGCATGCCAGGTCAGCATTCAGAACGGCATCCGCGGGCCGGTCATCACCAGCGTGGCCGCCTGTGCTTCCGGGGTGCAGGCGTTCGTCGAGGCGCAGCGGCTGATCGAGCACGGTGACGTGGACGTCGTGATCACCGGCGGCACCGAGTCGGCGATCCTGCCCGTCGCCTTCGCGGCGCTGGCCAACATGGGAGCGCTCAGCAAGCGCAATGACGAACCGGAGCGTGCGTCGCGGCCCTTCGATGCCGGCCGCGACGGCTTCGTATTCGGAGAGGCGGCGGGCGTGTGCGTGATCGAGGCCATCGAGCATGCCGAGGCGCGCGGTGCGACGATCTTGGCCGAGGTCGGCGGCGGCTGGCTGACCGGGGACGCGTTCCATATCAGTGCCCCCGATCCGTCCGGTTACGGTGCCACCATCGCGATGCAGCGCGCGGTGCGCGACGCGCACCTGGAGATGGAGCAGGTCGAGGTCGTGATGGCCCACGGGACCTCGACCCCGCTCAACGACGCCACCGAGACCAGGGCCATCCGGGCCGCCTTCGGCGCCCATGCCGACCGGCTGGCGGTGAGCGCCAACAAGAGCATGGTCGGCCACACCCTTGGCGCCGCCGGTGCCCTCTCCGGCCTCGCCGCCGTGCTCGCGATTCGCGACGGCGTGGTCCCGCCCACGATCAACCAGGAGACCCCGGATCCCGAGTGCGACCTCGATTACGTCCCCAACGTCGCACGCCGGGCGGCGGTGAACGTCGCGATCGTCAACGGGTTCGGCTTCGGGGGCCAGAACGCGGTAGCCGTCTTCCACCGGCCTGCCTGACCTCCCGCGTCCGCGAGTACGGCTCGCGCCATGACCATCGGTCGAATGCCCGCCGCAGGCGCGCGGCCTACGGTGGTCGGCATGACCGAGGTCAACGGGCTCCGACTGGCGTACCGCGGATTCGTCACCGGCCTGGCCGCCGCGTACGTGTGGCTGGCCGTGGCGATGATCGCCGCTGCGGTGGTGGCCGACGACGCCCTGGCCCCGCTGCGTCCCCTGGCCAACACGCTCGTCGTGGAGGCGGCGGTGACTTCCGCGCTCGCGTTCGTGATCGGCTTTGCGCTCGTCCAGGCCGCCGGCGCGGTGGTCGGGATGTCGTTCGCCTACTTCTTCGGCCGGTTCTTCACCGTGCGCCGCACGATGCACGTCGCCGCCCCTGCCTTCTCACTGCTGGTGTGGGCACTCCTGGCGACCGGGGTCGGGGCGCTCATCGGCTCGGACGCGCTGGCACTCCAGCTGGCCCCGCTGCTGGCGACCGTCGCCTACGGCGTCGTCCTTGGCGCCGGCGTCCCGGTCCGCCCCGAGGTCATGCGTCCCGCGGCCTAGCCGTCTGGCGGGTCGCCCTCCACGTAGAGCTCAGGCTCGAAGCGCGGCCCACGCCCGGGCAGCGAAGCCACCCAGTCGCGCAACGCGCTCTCGGTGGTCGAGAAGGCCAGCGCGTCCCACGGGATGTCGTCGGCCCCGAACGCGCGGACCTCGCTCGTCTCGGCGCCCGGGGCGACCTCGCCGCCGACGACGTCCGCCTCGTAGACCAGCGTCACGACGCCCGCCTGCGGGCGGCTATAGGCGCCGATGAGCCTTCCCACCTGGACGCGCAGCCGAGTCTCCTCCTCCGTCTCGCGGCGCGCGCCCTCGGCCGCGGCCTCGCCCAGCTCGAGGAAGCCGCCCGGATAGCTCCAGCGGCCCCGCCCCGGCTCGATGTCGCGGCGGGCCAGGTGCACCCGACCGTCCCGCACCGGCAGCGTGCCGACGACGATGCGTGGGTTGCGCCACGTGACGTGCCCGTTGGCGCAGACCAGGCGCGGTCGATGGTCCTCCTCCAGCGCCCGCGCGCTCACGGGCTCGCCGCAGGCCGGGCAGAAGCGGGGATCGGGTCCCAGCGTCAGCGGGTAGGCGTCGGATGCATCGCGAGCGGGCATGAGTCGAAGGATACCGGCCACGCCTTGGCGACCTTCACGGCTCCGGCCGTTATCCTTGGCCGCCACATGACCCGTTCGACGCGTTCCGACTACGGCAACCGAGACCCGGGCAGGCGCCCGCGCATTGCCGTCATCCACAGCAACGCGGCGTATCTGACCGGGCTGCGCCTGCCACTCCTGCGCCACCTGCGCGAGCGGGCCGACATCCTGGCATTCGCTCCGCGTCTCGCGGATGGGCACCTGCGGCTGCTCGCGGAGCTCGGCATCGAGGGACGGTCGTTCGAGCTCAGCCCCACCGGCCTGAATCCCTTCCGGGACGCGCTGGACACGGTGCGCCTGGCCCGTACCCTGCGCGCCGAGGCACCGGACGCGGTGCTGACCAACACGATCAAGCCGGTGATCTTCGGAACCTTCGCCGCCAGCCTGGCGGGTGTCGCGCGGCGGTACGCGCTCGTGAGCGGGCTCGGCTACGCCTTCACCGACGCCGGTGACGGGGGCGGGCTCAAGAAGCGCCTCGTCCGCCGCGTCACCTCGTTCCTGTACCGCATCGCGTTTCGGCTCAACCGGCGCGTCATCTTCCAGAACCCCGATGACATGGCCGAGGTGGTGGCCGCCGGGATCTGCGCTCCGGCCAGGGCGGCCTGGGTGCCGGGGTCGGGTGTCGACGTCGACGCCTTCTCGGCGAGCTCCGCTGACCCGAGGCCGTCGTTCATCATGGTTGGCCGCCTGCTGGCCGAGAAGGGCGTGCGTGAGTACCTGCGCGCGGCCCGGATCGCCAAGCAGCGCGTCCCGGAAGCAACGTTCCTGCTCGTCGGCGACGTCGATCCAAATCCCAGCGCCATCGACCCCGGGGAACTCCAGCCCTATCTCGACGACGGCATCGTCGAGTGGCCGGGAGCAGTGCCGGACGTCCGACCATGGCTCCAACGCGCATCGGTTTTCGTGCTGCCCTCGTATCGCGAGGGCATCCCGCGCAGCACGCTCGAGGCCATGGCGATCGGGCTGGCGGTCATTACCACCGATGCGCCCGGCTGCCGCCAGACGGTCCCGGACGGCGCCAACGGGCT
>JAICQM010000238.1 GCA_025937875.1 Chloroflexota bacterium | reverse complement strand
CCTATCCCCTGCCGGAGGCGCAGCTGGACCGATTCTTCTTCAAGATCGACGTCCCGTTCCCGGCCGAGGACGAGCTGATCGCGATCATGGAGCGCACCACCGGGACCGATGTGCCGGCCGTCCGCAAGGTCGCCTCCGGCGGCGACGTGCTCTCGATGCAGCGCCTGGCGCGCGACGTACCGATCGCCTCGCACGTCATGGCCTACGCGGTCCGCCTGCTGCGCGGCACGCATCCCGACACCGAGCGCGTCCCCGACATCGTGGCGCAGTACGTCCGTTACGGCGGCTCGCCGCGCGGGGCGCAGGCCATGGTGCTGGGTGCCAAGATCAACGCCCTGCTCGACGGCCGCTTCAACGTCGCCTTCGCCGACGTGCAGGCCGTGGCCCCCGCCGCCCTGCGCCATCGCATCATCCTCAACTTCGAGGGCGAGGCGGAGGGGATCAGCACCGACGCCGTGGTGCGGGCCATCATCGCCGAGACGCCCACCGAACCGGCCGAGTAGGCCTCGTTCCGTGGCGTTGCGCGGCTCCCGCCCCGCCGGCTTTGCGCCCGCCGCAAGCAGTGGTCAAGTTGGACCCGCCGGCGACCGATCCTGGTCCCGGTTTGCCCATATTTACCCATGTTTCATGCCCGCAGGAGGCCCCGCCAGCCGGCATGACGGGCCCAACTTGACCGTTGTTTGCACCACCGGCAAATGGAGGCGACCGGACCGCGGCCACACCGGACCGATCGTCTATACGTATATACTCCCGCGCGGCCCACGCCCGGCATGACGGGCACGCAACGCGCCAAGCTCTTCGACGAGGCGTTCCTGAGACGCCTGGAGGCGCTGGAGCTCGCCTCGCGACGCCTCACCGCGGGGCGGATGAAGGGCGAGCGACGCAGCATCCGGCGCGGGCAGAGCGTCGAGTTCGCCGACTACCGCAACTACTCCCACGGCGACGACCTGCGGCAGCTGGACTGGAACGTCTACGCCCGGCTCGAGAAGCTGTTCATCAAGCTGTTTGTCGAGGAGGAGGACGTGACGGTCCACGTCCTCGTCGACGCCAGCGCGAGCATGGACTTCGGGGACCCGAACAAGCTCGACTTCGCGCGGCGGGCCGGCGCCGCCCTCGCCTACCTGGGCCTCGCCAACCTGGACCGGGTGAGCGTCGCCTTTCTGGGTGACGGGCACGCCGCGACCCTGCGGCCGCTGCGCGGCAAGTCGCGCGTGTTCGAGGTCTTCGACTTCCTCGCCGCCCCGCGCCCGGAACGGCTCACCGGCCTGGCGCAGGCCGCCCGCGACTACGCGGCACGGCTCAAGGGCCGTGGGCCGCTGGTCCTCGTCAGCGACCTCATGGATCCCGGTTACCTCGACGCGCTGCGCGACCTCGCCGGCACGCGCTGCCAGCTCTCGGTGCTGCACGTGCTGGCGCCCGAGGAGATCGAGCCGGATGTTGCGCCGGACGCGCGGCTCGTCGACCGTGAGACCAGCCAGTCGATCGACGTGACCGGCGACGACGACCTCGTCGAGCGCTATCGCACGCGGCTCGCCGAGTGGCAGGACGAGATCGGCACGTTCGTGGCGCGGAGGGGTGGCTCGTACGTGGCCGTCCCGAGTGACCTGGACCTGGCCGATCTCCTGTTCGACGTGCTCCGCCGCCGCCGGGTGGTGACATGAGCGGCCTGCTGGCGCCGCTGGCCCTCATCGGCCTGGTGGCCCTGCCGGTGATCGTCGCGTTCTACATGCTCCGGCTGCGCCGGCGTGACGTGCCGGTCGGCTCCACCTTCCTGTGGCAGCAGCTGGTGCGCGACGTGGAGGCCAACGCCCCGTGGCAGCGGCTGCGGTTCAGCTGGCTGCTGCTGCTCCAGCTGCTCATCGCGGCGCTGGTCGTGTTCGCGGCCACGCGGCCGTTCAACGTCACCCGCTCCGAGCTGGCGGCCAACGTGGTGCTCATCGTCGACACCAGCGCGTCGATGGGCGCGGTGGATGGCGCCGGTCCCCGGATCGAGGCCGCGCAGGCCGCGGCACGAGGCGTGGTCGAGCGGCTGCCGGAGGGCGGGCGGATCACGGTCGTGGCGGCGGACGACTCGGCCCACGTGCTGGCCGCGGAAACGACCGAGCGGTCCAGCGCCCTGGCGGCGATCGACGCGGTCACGGCCACGCAGCTGCCGGGCGACCTGACCGACGCCTTCGCCCTCGCCTCGGCCCTGGCGGCGCGCGACGACGACTCGACGGTGGTGGTCGTGACCGATGCCGGGGCCGACCGCCTGCCACCGGTGGGGATCGGTGCTCCGGTGCTCGTCGAGCGCGTCGGCGAGACCGATGCCAACCAGGCCGTCTCCGCCCTCTCGGTGGTGCGACGCTCGGGCGGGGCGCAGCTCGACCTGTTCGTGGCGGTCACCAACCATGCCGGGGCCGACGTCAGCCGCCGCCTCGAGATCT
>JAICQM010000137.1 GCA_025937875.1 Chloroflexota bacterium | reverse complement strand
TCGCACGGTGACGCCGAGGCTTACCGCCAGGGCGACCGGTACGCCACCGCGGGCCGCGTCGTCGAGGAGGCCGGCGCCCTTGAGGGTTGCGATGCCAGCGCGCATGCATTCGGTGTCCGGCCGGGGTCCGGCGGCCGCCGCCGCTCCGGCGAGGGTGGTGACGGCGAAGGTTGCGGCCGCCAGTGAGAGTGCGATCTTCCGCTTCATGACAGAGGTCCTCGTGCTGATGCCATCGTGTCTCGCTGTACAGTGTGTGTACAGTGTTTGAGGAGGGAATCTAACCGCTTTCGGGCGTGTTGTCAACCCTTTGTATAGCACGAGCAACCAAAGGGACGAGCAGGAGCCTCAACAAAGCATGCACGCGACCCCGTGGTCAGAAGTCGATCCGGCCCTGTTCCCCGCTTTTGGGCGGCACGTCGCGCGGCCGGCGGCGACGATCGCGAAGATCGTCCGGAAATCATGGGGGCGCGCCGCGACCGAGCCAGGCCCTCGTCGATCAGCGAGCCGCCAGCCGGCGCTCCAGGCCCTCCAGGATGAGATCCAGCCCGAACTCGAAGGCGCCCTGCTCGCCCTCCCGGCGTTCGCGCAGGTGCTGGTGCGCATGCTCGGCCAGGTACGGGAACGCATCCGCGTCGAAGAGATCGAAGACGTTGCTGACCGGTCCCAGCTTCTCCATGCCGGCAGAGATGCCGACCAGCCACAGCGTGAAACCCATGATGTGGCTGTCCAGCGCGTGATAGGCCAGATCGGTCTGCTCGGGCGAGAAGCCCGCGCGGCGCAGGCAGCCGAGCATGGCGTCGATGTACCGCAGTCGCGCGGCGCTGACCCCCGGCCCCGACAACAGGAGTGGCGTCGCCCATGGATGACGCCTGAGCACGTCGTGCGCCGACGTTGCCGTGCGCTTGATCGCCGCCTTCCAGTCCGGCCCGGCATCCGCCAGGTCCATCTCGTCGACCACGCGGTCGACCATGAGGCCGAGCAGCTCGTCCTTGCTGGCCACGTGGTAGTAGGCGGACATCGCCCCGGTCCCCAGATCCTCGGCGAGGCGGCGCATCGTGAGCGCGGCGATCCCGTCGCGGTCCGCCAGCTCGATGGCAGCCGCGAGCACGCGGTCGCGGCTCAGTCGGGACGCCCTCGGAACCTGGGCCATTGCGTTCTCCATTGGTCGGTCGCTTGACACTCGTACACTGTACGACTACGCTCTCCGCAATCCAATCATACGATGTACGAAAGAGGGACCGATGGATCTCCACGAGGCGCTCTACACGACGCGCGCGATGCGGCGGCTGAAGCCGGACCCGATTCCTCGCGACGCACAGGAGCGCATCCTCGATGCCGCGATCCGAGCGCCGACCATCGGCGAGGAGTGGCGGTTCGTGCTCGTCGATGACGCAGACGTGCGGGCGCGGCTGGCCCCCCTCTACGTGCAGGCCTGGGAGGAGCTCTTCGCGGGGTTCGGCATCACCGTGGAGCAGGTGATGCAGGCGGACGGCGCCACCGGTCGCGCCGCCCGGTCCGGCGACCACCTGGCTCGGCACTTCGGCGAGGCCCCACTGATCCTCATCGGCTTTGGACGCAACCGCGACGGCAGCGGCGTCCTCCCGGCGCTGTGGAGCGCCATGCTCGCGGCGCGGGCGGAGGGCATCGGCTCGACGCTGACCGGGGTGCTGCAGACCTACCGATCCGCCGAGGTCTTCGATGTCCTGGGGGTCCCCACCGACGAGGGCTGGTACATGCACGGCGCGGTGCCGATGGGTTATCCGCTGGGCCGGTGGGGCGTGGCTCCGCGCCGGCCCGTTCACGAGGTGGCCCGCCGCAACAGCTGGGACGGCGACCTCGGCTTCAGCGTGCCCGACCCGCTGTGGGGGCAATCGGGCTTGACGTCGCAGGGTTCCTGATCCGACGGATCCTCGGCTGCGGCGCGAGGTGTCATCGGCCCTTCACACGTGCGTCATAGTCTGGCGGCATGGCCACGATCCTGGTCGTCGACGACGACGCGAACATCCGCGAGCTGCTCCGGCTCTACGTCGAGCGCGAGGGGCATCGCACGCTGTTCGCTGCCAGTGGGGAGGCCGCCCTGGAGCTCGCGATGCGGACCAAGCCCGACATCGTCCTGCTCGACGTGATGCTCCCCGGGATGGATGGGCTGGAGGTCTGCCGCCGGCTGCGGGACGTATCGGACGTGCCGATCCTGCTGCTGACCGCCCGCAGCGCCGAGGGTGACCGCGTCATCGGCCTGGACCTCGGTGCCGACGACTACGTCGTGAAGCCATTCTCGCCGCGGGAGCTCATGGCGCGGGTCCGCGCGCTCCTGCGCCGCAGGCGCCGCGGCTCCGACGCGGCCGATGAGCCGATGCTCGCCGCCGACGGGCTGGTGCTGGATCCCAACGCGGTCGTGGTCGAGCTCGACGGCCGGCGGTTGGACGTCACGCCCAACGAGTTCCGCATCCTCCACG
The DNA here is from genome assembly GCA_025937875.1 of Chloroflexota bacterium. Classification (GTDB taxonomy): domain Bacteria; phylum Chloroflexota; class Limnocylindria; order QHBO01; family QHBO01; genus JAICQM01. Next base: position 3,149 of record JAICQM010000137.1, on the reverse strand, counting down.
CCCTGATGCGGCGGCCCACGCGCGTGCTGACTCGCGACGAGCTCATCGACGCGGTGCACGGCGACGACGATCCGGGCGTCCTGGACCGCACCATCGACGTCCATCTCGGCCGCCTGCGGCGGAAGCTCGGCGACGACGCGGCGCGGCCGCGCTTCATCGCCACCGTGCGCACGGTGGGCTACCGGTTCGCGGCGCCCGTCGAGCGCGTCGCGCCCACCCCGCCGGCCTGAGGCCGGTCATGGGCACGCTGCGGCTGCGCCTGTTCGGCCTCTTCATCGTGCTCGGCCTGGTCGTGGCCGGCGTCATGTTCCTGGCCGTCCAGCGCTTCGGGTCGGAGCAGATCATGAGCCTGGCCATGGGCGGCGGCTCGTCGGAGGCGGAGGCGCAGGCGATGTTCGACACGTACATCGGCGGCGTGCTGCTGATGGGCGGGGCGGTCGCCATCGGCCTGGGATCGCTCGCGGCGTGGTGGCTGCTGCGCCGGATCCTGCGGCCGCTGGAGCGGCTCACCGAGGCGACGCGCGCCATCGCGGCCGGTGAGCTGGCCGCGCGCGTGCCGGACGCGGACGACCCGGAGCTCCAGCGCCTGGCGGACGCGTTCAACGCCATGGCGGCCACGCTGCAGGGAGCCGACACGCTGCGTCGGCGGCTGATCGAGGACCTGGCGCACGAGCTGCGCACCCCGCTCACCTCGCTGCAGGGCTATCTCGAGGCCATGACGGATGGCGTCGTGGAGGCCACGCCCGAGATGCTGCGCACCGTCCACGAAGAGATCGTGCGCGTCACCCATCTCGTCGAGGACCTGGACCGGCTGGCGCGCAGCGAAGCGCAGGTCGGCCCGCGCGTCCGGGTTCCGCTCGACCTCCCCATGCTCGTGCGGCACGCGGCGTCGATCTTCCGCGCCGAGCTGGCCACGCGCGCCATCGAGCTCGAGGTGCGGGTGGCGGAAGGGTTGCCGGCCCTCACCGGCGATCCGGATGCCATCGGCCAGGTCCTCACCAACCTGCTCCAGAACGCGACGCGCTACTCCCGCGACGGCGGCGTGGTGCTCATCGAGGCCGTCGCCGCCGACGGGGAGGTCGTGTGCGCGGTCGCGAACGACGGTCCCGACATCCCCGCCGCCGAGCTGCCGCTCATCTGGGAGCGGCTGTACCGGGTGGATCCGTCGCGCGCGCGGTCGAGCGGGGGCGCGGGCATCGGTCTGGCCATCGTTCGCCAGATCGTGCTGGAGCATGGCGGGCGGGTCGGTGCGACATCGGACCGTGGCCGCACGCGCGTCTGGTTCGCCCTGCCCGCGGGCTGACGTCACGCCGACGTCACATCGGTGTCACATCGCCGCAACCGGCGCGCCCCAGTGTCATGAGCGGCCGGCAGCCAGCCGGTCGACATACCTGGAGGAATCCGATGAAGCGAACCCTGCTCAGCCTGCTCCTGGCGCTCACCGCGGCGCTCGCCGTGGCCGTCCCCGTGGGCGCCCGCACCTTCGGCGCGGCCTACGTCGACGACATGGTCTACCGCGTCTTCGGCAACAAGGCCAACGTCCCCGATGGGACCGGCACGGACCCGTTTGCGATCTTCACCAATTCCACCAACGCGGATCAGCTGGGCGTCGCCGAGTTCGCCCCCGGCTCGCCGACCGGTCACCACGGCGGCCGCTGGGCCGTGTATCGCGCGACCTGGACCGAGACCGGTGACGCGTCGACCCTGGTCACCAGCTGGGATGCACTGCAGATGTACGTCGCGAGCGGTGAGCTCATGGTCGTCCGCGATGCGGCGGCGGACTTCCGCTGCCCGGTGCTGGGCAACCCGCAGCCACTCGAATAGCTCACTCGGCCACGCCTGTACCGATGCCCCGGCAGCCGCCGGGGCATCCGGTCGTGCGGCGGAGCTCGACGCGTAACGATCAGCCCTCGAGCAGGTAGGCCCGCACCCGCCCCATGCCCTTGACGTCCACGACCCGTTCAATGAAGGCGCACGCCGGCGACGCTCGCCGCATCGTCGACTCGGCAACCTGGATCCGACCCGCGAGACCGCTCGACTCCATGCGCGAGGCCGTGTTGACCGTCTCCCCCCACAGGTCGAAGAGGATGCGCTGGCGTCCGATCACCCCGCCCACCGCCGCGCCGCTGGCCAGGCCGATGCGGAGCTCCAGCGCGACGCCGTGCGCCTCGCGCCACGCGGCCATGGCCGCCAGCATGCCTCGGGCGGCGTCGATCGCGGCCATGGCGTGATCGTGGCGTGGCAGTGGCGCTCCGGCCACGGCCATGTAGGCGTCACCCATCGTCTTGAGCTTCTCGATGCCGTGCGTCGCCGCGACCTCGTCGAGGCGCGTGAACAGGTCATCGAGCAGGCCGATCACCCGCTCCGGATCGGTGCGCGTCGTCCACGCGGTGAACCCGGCGACGTCGGCGAACAGCACCGTGGTCTCGGGGTAGCTCTCGGCGATCCGGTCCTCGCCGTGCTTGAGGCGGGTGGCGATCGAGGCCGGGATGGCGTTCGAGAGGAGCTCGTCGACCCGGGCCTCGGCGATGCGGCGGCGCAGGTCGGTATAGCGCAGGAGCACGAACACGATCGAGAGCGGCAGCAGCACATTCATCGTCCAGCCCACAACGCGGAGAAGGTATGTGCCCTCGCCGAACATCGCCCGCGCCCATGGATCCGCGACGGCCATGGCAAGCACGCTGACCAGGAAGGCGGCAAACCACGGCATGGCCCGTCGTGGCCCCAGCGACAGGATCGCGTATGCCGGGACGAGGAACGCCCAGACCAGCCCCGGAGACGTGCCGGTGATGCCGCCACCCACGACGTGGGCCAGCGGGACCCAGACGGTGCCCGCGGTGATGAGCGCCACGACGTAGCGGTCGAACCGCTTGGTGGTCGACAGCACCACCAGGTTGGCCGCGCTGAACAGTGAGAGCGCCAGGGCAAGCCCGAAGCTCAGCGGGTGGCCCTGACCCTGGATCGGCAGGCTCACCGGCGCCACGATCGTCAGCACGCCAGCCGCGACGCCGACCCGCTTCCGAAGCCGCAGGTCGTCGTCGTCCGTCGCCGCATCGGCGACGGACAGGATGCGCAGACCGATGCGACGCAGCACGCCCATGGGCGCATGGTACGGGCCGGCAGCGCTCGCTCTTGCGCGTGGGGAGTAT
>JAICQM010000157.1 GCA_025937875.1 Chloroflexota bacterium | reverse complement strand
GCGATCGACGCCTGCGCGATCGGGATCCTGTACACCAACTTCACCCAGCTGGTGGCTTCGGCCGACAGCGGGATCACCAGCGTCGCCGACCTGGAAGGCAAGCGGGTCTCGGTGGGCGAAGCCGGCTCGGGGACCGAGGTCATCGCCCTGCGCGTGCTGGAGGCGGCGGGGATCGACCCAGACACCGGCATCGAGCGCGCTCAGCTCGGGATCGCGGAGACGGTCGGCGCCCTGGGTGACGGCACCCTCGACGCCGGCTTCTGGTCGGGCGGACTTCCGACCGGCGCGCTGGTCGAGTACGCGAGCAGCGGTGACATGGTCATCGTCCCAACCGCCGAATACGCGGCCGACCTCCAGGAGATCGGGGCCTACTACCTCGAATCCGAGATCCCGGCCAACACGTACGAGGGCCAGGACGAGGCAGTGGCGGTGATCGGCGTCCCGAACGTGCTGGTGGTGAACACCAGCATGGACGAGGGGCTCCAGGAACAGCTCACGGCGCTGCTCTTCGAGCACAAGGACGACCTGGTCGCGGTGCATCCCGCAGCCAACGAGCTCGATCAAGAGACAGCTGGCGACGTCGAGTTCATGGACGTCTGTCCGGGCGCACAGGCCTTCTACGGGTCCTGAGCCGGTGACGGACCGATGGCGAGGCCGGCGTCGCGCCGGCCTCGCCGCGGTCGTGCTGACGGCGGCCGTCCTCGCGGGCACCGCCGCCACGACGGCGCTCGCCGCGCCGCGCTGGATCGTGATTCGGGACGCGGCGGGCGTCGAGCTGGCGCGTGCCGCCCTGCCGACGTCGGGCACCTTCAGCCTCCGCTACCGCAACTCCCTCTACGGCTCGACCGTCGAGGAGCGTTTTCGGGCGGAGGGCGACCACCTCGCGCAGGTCTCGCTGGCGGCCGAGGAGCTGGCCGTGCTCGAGGAGTACTACGGCGCGGCGGGCGCCACCCACATCGACGCGTCGGCCGGCCTGGGCTGGCAGGTCGACATCGACCGTCCCCCCGTGGCGCTGCCGCTGCGGGTCCAGGCCACGGCGCTCGGCGAGCGCGAGCTGATCACCGAGGGTGGCACCCTCAGCCTGTGGCGGCTGGTCGCGGGCCACGACAGCACGCGGGTCGTGCTGACGGTCGAGGACGGCTAGGTGGACGAGCAGGCCGCGCGCGACGCGGCCCTGATCGCCGAGTACGACAGCGAGAAGCCCGGGCGGACGCTCTCCGGGTGGCCGAAACGCATCGTCTGGACATTGGGCGTGGCACTCTCGCTCTACGCCCTGTACTGGGTGATGGCGTTCTTCGGCACCATCACCTACAACGTCTACATCCCGGCCTTCACCGCCGGAGCGCTGGCGATGACATTTCTCGTCTATCGCGGCTGGCGGCGCCGCGGGGCCGATGACGACCGCCCGCGCGATGACAATCCGCACCCGGTCGACTGGATCCTCGCCGCGCTGGCGGTCGTTCCCATGGCCTACGCCATCATCCTGTACGAGGAGTTCAGCCGCCGCGCGGTGATCCCCACCGGACTCGACATCGCGATGGGCCTGCTGGCCGTGGTCGTCATCCTCGAGGCGACCCGGCGCACGGTGGGCTGGATCATGGTGGTGGTGGTGGCGCTCTTCATCGCCTACGCCTACTTCGGACCGATCCTCCCCGACGCCATCGCCCATCGTGGCTATGCACTGCCCCGCTTCATCGGGCACGAGTACATGACCTCGGCCGGGATCTTCAGCACGCCGCTGCAGGTCGCGGCCACCTACATCGTCCTCTTCACGATCTACGGCGCGGTGCTCGAGTACTCGGGGGCCAGCAAGTTCTTCCTGGACGTCAGCTTCGCCGCGTTCGGCCAGTCGAGCGCCGGCCCGGGACGGACGGTGACGCTCGCCGGCTTCCTGCTGGGCACCGTCTCCGGGTCGGGGGTCGCGACCACGGTCACCCTGGGCAGCGTGTCGTGGCCACTCCTGCGTCGAGCGGGGTATCCGAAGGCGCAGGGCGGCGGGGTACTGGCGGCGGCCGGCATCGGTGCCATCCTCTCGCCACCGACCCTCGGCGCGGCGGCCTTCATCATCGCCGAGTTCCTGCGCGAGTCGTACCTGGTGGTCCTGCTGCTGGCCACCATCCCGACGCTGCTCTACTACCTCGGGATCATCCTGGCCGTCGAGATGGACGCGCGGCGCTACCGGACCCATGCGGTGACGGTCGAGGCGCCGCCGCTCGGCCGCCAGCTGCTGCGCTACGGCTATCACTTCAGCTCGCTGATCGCGATCGTCATCTTCATGGTGCTGGGCATGACGCCGTTCCGGGCGGTCGTGCTGTCGACGGCGCTGGCCTTCGCCCTCAGCTTCCTCGACCCGGCCCATCGGCTGACGCCGCGGCGGCTATGGGATTCGCTGGCCGCCGGTGCCATTGGCGTGCTGCCCGTGGCCGCGGTGTGCGCCGCATCGGGGATCATCGTGGGCGTCGTCACGCTCACCGGCCTGGGCCTGAAGCTGGCGAGCATCATCGTCGCCCTCGCCGGGGGCCACCTGGCGCTGACCGCGCTCTTCTCCGGCCTGGCGGTGATGCTCCTGGGCCTGGCGGTGCCGGTCACGGCCTCGTTCATCATCGCCGCCGTCATCATCAAGCCCGCCTTCGACGGGTTCGGCGTGCCGGACTACGCGGCTTACATGTTCATCTTCTACTACGCCGTCCTGTCCGAGGTGTCGCCCCCCACGGCCCTGTCCGCCTACGCCGCGGCGGCCATCACCGGCGGCAGCCCGACACGCACCATGCTCATGGCCTGGCGCTACACGCTGCCCGCCTTCCTGGTGCCGTTCGCCTTCGTCCTGGCCCCGGCCGGCGAGGCGCTGCTGCTGCGCGGTCCGGTGGAGAACATGCTGTGGGTCGTTCCCGTCGCCTTCGTTGCGGTGGCGGCGCTGGGGGTGGCCACCGGTGGCTGGCTGCTCGGTCCGGCGCGCCCGCCCGAGCGCGCCCTGTTCGGGATCGGGGCCCTGGCCCTGCTCTACAGCGACCCGCTCTTCGTCGCCGCCGGCCTGGCGCTCATCGTCGCCGGCGGCCTCGTTCACCTGGCGAGCCGGCGCGGCCGCGACGTCGCGCCTGTGCCACCCTAAGGGACATGGATCTGGGCCTGCGAGGACGAACGGCGGTCGTCGGGGGTGCGACGTCCGGGCTCGGGCGCGCCTGCGCCGAGGTGCTGGCTGCCGAAGGCTGCAACCTCCTCATCTGGTCCCGCCGGGCCGATGCCCTCGATGCGATCGCCGCCGAGCTTCGCTCCACCCACGGCATCGAGGTGGCCACCGCGGCCGCCGACGCCGGGTCGCCCGACGCGGCGGCCACGATCCTGGCGGCGGCCGAGGCGGTCGGGCCGATCGACGTGCTCGTCCTCAATGCCGGCGGACCGCCAGCCGCCGGGGTGTCCGACACGGATCCGGAGACGTGGTCGCGCGCCATGCAGCTCCTGGCGCTCACACCGATCGAGCTGGGCACGCGCCTGCTCCCCGGCATGCGGGAGCGTCGCTGGGGACGCGTGGTGGCCCTGCTGTCGAGCGGGGTGCGCCAGCCGATCCTCGACCTGGTCTATTCGAACACCGGGCGCTCGGCGCTCGCGGCGTGGCTCAAGACCGCGGCGCGCACCGTGGCCGCCGACGGCGTGACGGTCAACGGCGTCCTGCCCGGACGCCTCGCCACGCCGCGCATCGTCGAGCTGGACACCGGCCGCGCGGCGCGCGAGGGGCGTACCGAGGACGAGGTGCGCGCCGCGCACCTGGCCACGATCCCCGCCGGCCGCTACGGCCGACCCGAGGAGCTCGCGGCGCTGGTCGCCTTCCTGGCGTCGGAGCGTGCCTCCTACGTCACCGGTCAGCTGGTGGCGGTGGACGGAGGGCTGATCGCCGCCCTCTGAGCGCGAGGACGCAGGTCGAGGCCGCGGAGCAGCTGCGCGTTGAACGCCACGACGATGGTGGAGACGCTCATCACCAGGGCGCCGATGCTCATCGGCAGGATGAAGCCCCACGGGGCGAAGATGCCCGCCGCGACCGGGATCGCCAACGCGTTGTATCCGGTGGCCCAGACGAGGTTCTCGATCATCTTGCGGTACGTCGCCCGCGAGAGCTCGATGGCGCCGGCCACGTCGCCCGGGTCGTCACGGACCAGGACGATGCCGGCCGACTCGACGGCCACGTCGGTCCCCGCCCCGATGGCGATGCCGACATCCGCCTGGGCCAGCGCCGGGGCGTCGTTGACGCCGTCGCCGACCATCGCGACCCGGCGGCCACCGGCCTGGAAGCCCTTGACCGCGGCCGCCTTGTCGGCCGGCAGCACCTGCGCCGCAACCTCGTCGATGCCGAGCCGCCGCGCGACCGAGTCGGCGACCGACTGCGCATCGCCGGTGATCATCGCGACGCGCAGGCCCATGCCGTGCAGCCGCTGGACGGCCCCGACGGACTCGGGCCGGATCTCGTCCTCGGCCGCCAGCGCGCCCAGGACGCTGCCGTCGGCGACGACGTGGAGCACCGTCCGACCTTCCGCTGCCCACGTCGAGGTGACCGTCTCCAGCTCCGACCCCGGCGCGATGCCCAGCTCGGCGAGCATCGCCGGTCCTCCGACG
>JAICQM010000027.1 GCA_025937875.1 Chloroflexota bacterium | reverse complement strand
GCCCTCAACATCGCCTTCAACTACTCCGGCCGCAGCGAGCTGATCGATGCGATGCGCTCGCTCATGGCCGCGGACGTGCCGCCCGCCGAGGTGGACGAGGCGATGGTCACCGATCGCCTCTACACCGCCGGCCAGCCCGATGTCGACCTCGTCATTCGGACCGGCGGTGAGCAGCGGATGAGCAACTTCCTGCTGTGGCAGGGCGCCTACGCCGAGCTGGTCTTCAGTCCCGCCCTGTGGCCGGACTTCAAGGAGGCTGACCTGGTCACCGCGCTCGACGAGTTCACCCGTCGCCAGCGCCGATTCGGGTCCTGATCGAACGATGCTGCGGACGCGCATCCTGACCGCCCTGGTCCTCGGGCCGATCGTCCTGGCCTTCGCCCTCTTCGGCGAGCCGTGGCTGGCGATCCTCATTGGTCTGATCGCGTTCCTGGCCCTGACCGAAGTGATCGCCCTGCTCGACGCCGCCGGCTTCGAGCCGCCGCAGGTGCTGGCGCTGGTAGCCGGCGTGGCCCTCACCGCCGCCGGCCTGGTCGTGGCCAACGCGGCGAGCGTTGGCGGTCTGCTGAGCGAGCTGCTCCGCGTGACTCAGCGCCCCGGCCTGGTGACGATCACGATGGTCGCGGCGGTGCTGCTGCTGGGTGCGGTCGGCTTCACGCGCTCCGAGGCGCGCGCGGGCTTTGTGACGTGGGCCATGACGAGCTTCGGGATCGCCTATGTCGGGCTGCTGCTGCCGTTCGTCGACCTGGTGGGGCACCTCGGCCCGCCCGGCGGTTCCGCGGCAAGCGCGGTCGGTGGCCTCGGCCTGCGGTCCGGATCCGCGTGGCTGCTGCTGCTGGTGCTGGTGGTGTGGGGCTACGACACCGGTGCATACCTCACCGGACGCTGGCTCGGCCGGCGGCGGCTCATCGATCACATCAGCCCGTCCAAGACGGTCGAGGGCCTCGCCGGTGGTCTCGTGGCCGCCACCGTGGCCGCGGGCATCGGCGCGTGGTTCATCGGCCTCGCGCCGTGGGAGCCGCTGGTCATCGGTCCGCTGGTCGGCCTGGCGGCCCAGGCGGGCGACCTGGCCGAGTCGATGCTGAAGCGCGCGGCCGGACGGAAGGACTCGGGGTTCCTGATTCCCGGCCACGGAGGCATGCTCGACCGCGTCGATTCCTTCCTGTTCGCCGCGCCGGTGCTGGCCGGCTACGCGCTCCTCGTCGCCGGACGCTCGGTGTGATGCGCGTCGTCGTCCTCGGCTCAGCCGGCTCGATCGGCCGGCAGACGCTCGAGGTGATCGCGGCTCACCCGGCGCGCTTCAGCGTTGCCGGCCTGGCCAGCGCTCACGCCTCCGATACGTTCTCCGCGCAGCTGGCGGCGCACCCCGACGCGCGTGCCTGGTGCGAAGCCGGGCGCCCGCCGGACCTCGCCGCCGACCGCTGGGTCGCCGGCGGACTGGCCGGCCTCGCCACGGAGACCGACGCCGACCTGGTCGTGGTGGCCACCACCGGCATGGCGGCGCTGCCCGCGGTCCTGGCGGCCCTCGCCGCCGGGCGGCGGGTGGCACTGGCGAACAAGGAGACGCTCGTCACCGGCGGCCATCTCGTCGCGGCCGCGCTGGACGGCCTGGGGGGCGACCCCCTCGACTGGCTGCGGCCGATCGACAGCGAGCATTCGGCGATCTGGCAGTGCGTGGTCGGTGAGCCCCGCGAGAGCATCGCACGCCTGGTGCTGACCGCCAGCGGCGGGCCGTTCCGCGGCCGCGCGCCGGCGTCGCTGGACGGGGTCACGGCGGAGGAGGCGCTCGCGCATCCCACCTGGCGCATGGGGCCCAAGATCACGATTGACTCGGCGACCCTCGTCAACAAGGCGTTCGAGGTCATCGAGGCTCGATGGCTGTATCGGATGGCCTACGCTAGTATCGACGCCGTGATCCACCCCCAGAGCGTGGTGCACTCCCTGGTGGAGTTCGTCGACGGCTCGTACAAGGCCCAGCTCGGCCTGCCGGACATGCGCTTGCCGATCCAGTACGCCCTCACGCACCCACAGCGCCTGCCCGCCCCTTCGCAGCACGGCTCGCCGGAGGGCTGGCGCCAGCTGACGTTCGACGCGCTCGAGCCGGGGGCATATCCGGCGTATGACGTGGTGCGTGCCGCCGCCGAGGCGGGCGGCAACCGCGGCACCATCCTCAACGCCGCGGATGAGGTGGCGGTCGCGGCCTTCCTGGCCGGGCGGTTACCGTTCCCCGCCATAGCGACCACGATCGAGGACGCGGTGGGCCGGTGGGGGACGGATGCGGAACCGGGCCTCGACGAGGTCATCGCCCTCGACGCCGAGGTGCGCCGCACCCTTGAGGCCGAGCAGGCCGCCTGACATGGACGTCCTGGCCACCATCGTCGCCACGCTCGCCATCATCGTCGTCCTCGTGCTCGTCCACGAGGTCGGCCACTTCGTGGTCGCCAAGCTGTGCGGCATCACGGTCCAGGAGTTCGGCATCGGCTTCCCGCCGCGCGCCGCGTCGCGCATCTGGGGCGGCACCCGCTACAGCCTCAACTGGATCCCGCTCGGCGGCTTCGTGAAGATGCTCGGCGAGGACGGTGAGGGCGAGGCCGAACGGATGCGCCAGCAGGGCCTTTCCGAAGCCGCCGTCGATCGCGCCATGGAGGGCGCCTTCAACCGTAAGCCGATCTGGATGCGCCTTGCCGTGCTCCTGGCCGGGGTGGCGATGAACTTCCTCCTTGCCGTCGTCCTGCTCGGGATCGCGGCCGCCCAGCCGCAGCCGGGCCGCATTGCCCCCGTCACGGTGACCGAGATTCAGGCTGGCAGCCCGGCCGAGGGGATCCTCGCCGCGGGCGACGTCATCACTGCGGCCGATGGGCGCTCCTTCGAGCGTGCCGCCGAGCTGCTGTCCTACATCCAGGCCCAGGCCGGATCGCCGGTCGCGTTGTCGCTGCAGCGCGATGGAGAGGCGGTCGATGTCACCGTCACGCCCCGCGTGCTGACCGACGAACAGCGTCAGGCGGGCATGGGCGCCGTGGGCTTCGGCTGGGACTCCGAGATCCGCGACTTCCCGCCACTGGCGGACGACCCGCTGGCAGCCGCGGGCTTTGGACTGGAGCAGTCGTGGACCACCGCGACGCAGATCCCGGCCGCGCTCGGCCGAACGGTGGTGGGGCTCATCGGCCTGGCGCCCAACACGGGCGACGCGCGTGGGCCGATCGGCATCGCTCAGCTCACCGGCGAGGTGCTGCGCCAGCCGCTCGTCGTCCAGCTGTACTTCGTGGCCCTGCTCTCGATCAACCTGGCGGTCCTGAACGTGATGCCGTTCCCGCCGCTGGACGGCGGCCGCATCGCGGTGACCCTCATCGAGGCCGCGCGCCGGCGCAAGCTGCCCGCCGCCAGCGAGGCATTCATCTACGCCGCCGGATTCGTATTCCTCATCGCCCTCGTGGTGCTCATCAGCATCCAGGACATCCAGCGGCCACCCGGCACCTGACGTCGGGCACGCAGCCCCGAGCACCGGGCCTCGACCACCGCGTCGACAGGCCGCTTCGGCGTGCCTCGGCTGGCGAGAGGAGTGGCTGACTGGTATACTCCGGGACGGTTTCGCCGGGGCGCGGACCGAATTGATATCGACTTAGTTTCGAGACGTGGGTCGGTTCGCCAGCCCACGTTTTGTTGTCTGTCCGGAGCCGAATGCGAGGTGAGGCCGTGAATCGAGATTTCATCGGGGCACTCCTCCAGCTGAACGCCGAAAAGGGCGTCCCGCAGGAGGTCCTCATCCATACGCTCGAGCAGGCCATCGAATCCGCCTACCGGCGCAACGCCGACGCTCCCGAGAACGTGGTGGTGACCGTCGATCCCGAGACGGGGGAGATCAGCGTGCATCGCGAGTACGAGGTCGTGGCCACCGAGGAGGAGATCGAGGATCCGGAGCTCCAGATGGTCGTGGCCGAGGCCCAGAAGCACGACAGCGCGACCGGCGTCGGCGGCAAGGTCCGCATTCCCGAGAACGTGACCCAGGCCCAGCTCGGCCGGATCGCCGCCCAGACCGCCGGGCAGGTCTACCGGCAGCGCCTCCGCGAGGCCGAGCGTGACGTCGTCTACCAGCAGTACGCGTCGCGCGAGGGCGAGATCATGACCGGCGTCGTGCATCGGACGACCGACCAGGCCGTGGTGCTCGACATGGGCAAGGGCGTCGAGGCAGTCCTCGCCGTCAGCGAGCAGCTGCCGGGCGAGGCGTATCGCATCGGCCAGCACCTGAAGGCATACGTGCTCGAGGTGCGACGAACGACGCGCGGCCCGGTCATCGTGGCCAGCCGCACCCATCGCGGCTTCCTGCGACGCCTGATGGAGATGGAGATCCCGGAGATCTACAACGGGACCGTCGTCATCCGTGGCCTGGCACGCGAGGCCGGGAGCCGCTCCAAGGTCGCGGTGGAGAGCCGCCAGGCGGGCGTCGATGCCAAGGGTGCCGCCGTCGGGCAGCGCGGGGCGCGCATCCAGGCCATCGTCGCCGAGCTCAACGGCGAGAAGGTCGACGTCGTCCTGTGGGACGAGGATCCGGCGCGCTTCGTCGCCGAGGCGCTCAGCCCCGCAGAGGTCCTCAGCGTGCGCGTCGACGAAGAGCACAAGATCGCGAACGTCGTGGTCCCCGAGCGGCAGCTGAGCCTGGCGATCGGCAAGGAGGGCCAGAACGCCCGCCTCGCCGCCAAGCTGACCGGCTGGCGGATCGACATCCGCTCCGACGCGGGGGTCGCCGCGGCGGCGGCCGGTGACGAGCCGGCCGAGGCTCACGTCAGCGAGCAGCACGACGAGGCCGATGGCGAGCCCGAGACGCCGGGGAGCGTCGACGATGCGGGTGTCACGGCGGAGGCGCCGGCGGATGCCGAAGCGACGACCTGACCATGTACCGATGCGCACCTGTGCGGCCTGCCGCCAGGTGCGCGCCAAACGATCCCTGACCCGGGTGGTACGCGCCACCGATGGGTCGGTGGCGATCGACCCGACCGGCAAGCGCGCCGGGCGGGGCACCTACATCTGCGACCAACCAGCCTGCCGTGAGCCAGCCAGCGTGGCGACGGCTGTGAGCCGGGCGCTCGGCGTCACGCTGACGCCGGGATCGCTCACCTTCGAGGAGAACCATGCCGCCACGTAGATACCTCCCGCGACGCGGGCCCCGGCCCGCCCGCCGCCGCACCGGCCCATCGGGCGGGGCAGCGACGATGGACGCCCCGGTGGTCCGTCCCACCGGCCCCATCGAGCTGACCAACCCGATGTCGGTCAAGGACCTCGCCGACGCGCTGTCGGTCAGCCACGCCGAGGTGATCAAGGAGCTGATCCGCAACGGGATCTTCGCCACGATCAACCAGAGCATCGACTACGACACTGCCTCGCTGGTGGCCGCCGAGCTCGGCTTCGAGACGACGACCGAGCGCGGCGCGACGGAGCGCGCCGCCGCCGAGGCGGCGGCCGAGCAGGATCTCGTCGCGCCCGGCAGCGAGGAGGAAAAGAGCACTCGCCCCGCGCTGTGGGAGGACGCCGCCGGAGCCAACCTCGTCAGCCGTGCCCCGGTGGTGACGATCATGGGCCATGTCGACCACGGCAAGACCAGCCTCCTCGACGCCATCCGCGACACCAAGGTCGCGGCGGGGGAGCGTGGTGGCATCACGCAGCACATCGGTGCCAGCGAGGTCGTGCACAACGACAAGCGCATCGTGTTCCTGGACACGCCCGGCCACGAGGCATTCACCGCCATGCGCGCCCGCGGCGCGCAGGTCACCGACATCGCGATCATCGTGGTGGCCGCCGACGACGGAGTGATGCCCCAGACCAAGGAGGCGATCGACCACGTCCGCGCCGCCCGGGTGCCGATGATCGTCGCCATCAACAAGATCGACAAGCCCGATGCCCAGCCGGACCGCGTCAAGCAGGAGCTGGCCGACAACAACGTCCTGATCGAGGAGTACGGCGGCGACGTCATCGCCGTCCCGGTCAGCGCCAAGCAGCGCACCGGGCTCGACGACCTGATGGAGATGGTGCTCCTCGTCGCCGACCTCCAGGACCTCAAGGCCGACCCGAGCCGAGCGGCGATCGGGACCATCATCGAGTCCAAGGTCGAGAAGGGTCGCGGCAACGTGGCCACCGTCCTCATCCAGACCGGCACGCTGAAGATCGGCGACATCGTCAGCGTCGGCCGCACCTGGGGCCGGGTGCGCGCCCTGAACAACGCCGCGGGGACGCGGATCAAGGAGGCCGAGCCGGCCAGCGCGGCCGAGATCATCGGCCTGCAGGACCTGCCGGAGGCGGGCGACATCCTGCGGGTGGTCGCCGACGAGAAGACGGCCCGCGACCTGGCCGAACGCGCGACCGCCGCGGCCGGCGCCGACGGGCGCGGCGCGTCGAGCCTCGAGGAGATCAGCGCCCAGATCAGCCAGAGCGACACCAAGGAGCTGCGCGTGGTCCTCAAGACCGATGTGCAGGGCTCGCTGGGAGCGATCCGGCACTCGATTGAGCGGCTCACCAACGACGAGGTGCGGATCAACATCATCCGCGAGGGGGCCGGCGACATCAACGAGTCGGACATCAACCTGGCATCCGCCTCGGATGCGGTCGTCATCGGCTTCAACACCAAGCTCGATCCGGGCGCGACCCGCTCGGCGGAGGCAACCGGTGTCGACGTCCGGCTGTACGACGTGATCTACAAGCTGACCGATGACGTCACGCAGGCCCTCTCGGGCATGCTGGCGCCCAAGATCGTCGAGCAGGTGGAGGGACACGCCGAGGTGCGCATGGTCATCAAGGCCGGGCGCGCCGGCAACGTGGCCGGCTCGTACGTCACCGACGGGCGCATCGTGCGCGGCGGCCAGGCGCGCCTGTTCCGCGCCGGGCAGCTGCTGGCCGAGACTCGCATCACGTCGCTGAAGCGGTTCAAGGACGACGTGCGCGAGGTCGCAACCGGCTTCGAGTGCGGCATCGGTCTCGACCTCGACGACATCGCCGAGGGCGACGTCATCGAGTGCTTCCAGATGATCGCCGAGGCCCAGACGCTGTAGCACGACCAGCACCGCAGGTGGACCGATGAGCCAGCGCACCGATCGCCTTGACAGCCAGATCCAGCAGGAGCTGATGCTGCTCCTGCAACGCGAGATGAAGGACCCGCGCCTCGGCTTTGCGACCGTGACGCGCGTCGAGACGTCGCGCGACCTCGGTCACGCTCGGGTGTGGGTCAGCGTCTACGGGGAGGAGGCCGAACGCGAGGCGACGATGGCCGCGCTGCACGACGCGACACCATGGCTGCGCCGCCAGCTGGCACAGCGGCTGTCGATCCGCGTCATGCCACAGCTGACGATGAAGCGTGACGACTCGATCGAGTCGGGCGACCGGGTCCTGCGGCTGTTGCGCGAGCTCGAGGAGGAGCGGCGTTCCGGGGCCATCCCCGAGGAGTCGGAGTGATGGCGGCCACGGAGGTCGTGGCCGCCCTGCGCGCCGCCCGCCGCATCACCACGATCTGCCACGAGAATCCCGACGCTGACACCCTGGGTGCCGCCACCGCCCTGCGCCTCGTCGCCGAGCGGCTCGGCATTACCGCCGAGGTAGTCAGTGGCGATCCGGTCCCACCATTCCTGGCCTTCATGCCGCGCGTCGGCGAGGTCCGCACGGCACCCGGCCTCGAGCCCGACGTCGCGGTGGTCGTCGACGGCCCGCTGGAACGCACCGGATCGGTCGCCCGCGACTGCGGGGACTGGCTCGCCCGCGCCACCGTGATCAACATCGACCACCACGTCTCCAACACGCGCGACGACGCGCTGGCACTCGTCGACCCGGCGGCGGCCGCGACGTGCGAGATCGTCGCGCTGCTGCTGCCCGACCTCGGCGTCGAGCTGGATGCCGAGCTGGCGACCTGCCTCCTGGCCGGCATCGTCCAGGACACGCACACGTTCGTCCATCCGAATGCCACGCCCCGCACGCTGCGCGTCGCGGCGTCCCTGGTCGAGGCCGGCGCCGACCTGCATGCCATCAACCGCGCCATCTACGCCGACAAGCCGTACGCGACGCTCGCCCTGTGGGGACGGATGCTGGCGGGGATGGGGGAGCGCCGCGCAGGACGAATCGTGCACGCCGCCATGACGCTCGCGATGCTCGACCAGACGGGCGCGGCGCCGACCGCCGCGGAGGGCTTCGTCGACCTGCTCGGCATCACCAAGGCGGCCATGGTCAACGTTCTGTTCAAGGAGCAGGGCCCGGCCGAGGTCCGCGTCAGCGTGCGCACCGTCGACCCGGTTGACGCGGTGGCGATCACATCGGTCTTTGGCGGTGGCGGCCACGCCCGCGCGGCGGGCTGCACGATCACCGAGCCGCTCGACGTCGCTCGCGATCGCGTGCTGGCCGAGTGCGAGCGTGAGCTCAACCGGGCCGATGCTCGGCGTCGTTAACCTCGACAAGCCCGTCGGCGTCACGAGCCACGACATGGTCGGGCTCATGCGACGCCTGACCGGGATGCGGCGCATCGGTCACGCCGGCACGCTGGACCCACTGGCCTCCGGCGTGCTGCCGATC
Source organism: Chloroflexota bacterium (assembly GCA_025937875.1). Classification (GTDB taxonomy): domain Bacteria; phylum Chloroflexota; class Limnocylindria; order QHBO01; family QHBO01; genus JAICQM01. The sequence continues at coordinate 10,660 of JAICQM010000027.1, read as the reverse complement.
CTCGTCGGCGCGGCGACCCGCTTCAGCGAGGAGCTGACCGGTGGGCGGAAGCGATACGCGGCCGAGGTGCGTCTCGGCCTGCGGTCGGTGACCGATGACGGCGAGGGACCAATCGAGCCCAGCGGCGTGCCGGTCCCGGATCGAGCGGCCATCGATGATGCCCTGGCGACGCAGCGCGGCACCTTCGAGCAGCGGCCGCCCGCCTTCTCTGCCCGCAAGCAGGCCGGACAGACGGCTCACCGCGCGGCACGCGCCGGTACCCCGCTCAACCTGCCCCCGCGCATGGTCAGGGTGGAGCGGCTCGACCTCGTCGACCTCATCGAAGGCGACGGATGGGTGGACCTGCACCTCGATGTCGTGTGCGGGGCCGGGACCTACATTCGCTCCATCGCGCGCGACCTCGGAGCCGAGCTGGGGTGCGGCGGCTACCTGCACGCCCTGCGCCGCGTGGAGGCTGCCGGCCTGCATGTCGCCGATGCCGTTCCGCCCATGGATCTCGAAGCACTGGCGGCCGCCGGCGAGCTCGGACGAGCGGTGATGCCGGTTACCGACCTCCTCCCGCTGCCGCGCGTCACGCTGGAGGATGCGGGCGCCTTCCTCCATGGCTCACCCACGCCCGTCGCAGCCGGGACGCCGGACGGCCGCCACGTGACCGTGTCCCACGACGGCCGGCTGCTCGGTATCGGCACCGTGAGTGGCGGGGTCCTGCAGCCGGAGAAGGTGCTGGCGGACCCGGGCGCGAGGCCGTGAGCGACCCCGTCCAGCGCCTCGGCGCGCTGCGCGACGTCGGCCCGGCGGCGCTGTGCATGGGCGTGTTCGACGGCGTCCACCTCGGGCATCGGGCCCTCGTCGGCCTGACTGCCCGCATCGCGGCCCGGCGCGGCCTGGCGGCGGCGGTGCTGCTCTTCGACCCGCCGCCACTCGAGGTGCTGCGCCCGGAGCTACGCGTGCCGCGGCTGGCGCCCGTGGTCGAGAACCTCCGGCGCCTCGGTGAGGCGGGAGCGGACGCCCCGGTGGCGCTGCAGTTCGACGACGGGGTGCGGCAGCTGTCGCCGGAGGACTTCCTGGCGGCCCTGGCACCGGCGATCGAGATTCGCGCGCTGATCATGACCCCGGACAGCGCATTCGGCCGCTCCCGCGCCGGCACCCCCGACGCGATGCGCGAGCACGGCCGCCGCGGGGGCTTCGAGGTCGTCATGCTCGACGAGCTGGCCGCCGTCGACGGCGAGCCGGTCTCCTCGAGCGGGATCCGGGAGCTCCTGGCCGCCGGCGATGTCGCCGCCGCCACCGCGCGCCTCGGCGCGCCGCCCTATCTGGCCGGCGAGGCCGATGCGCAGGGTGTCCTCGCCTTCGGCTACCTGCCGGCCCTTCCGGCTGCCGCTCGCTACGATGCCCGCCTGCGTTCGGGGGGCTCGGCGCGCTTGACGGTCGCCGACAATTTCGTGGCGGTGGACCCGCCCCGCGCCGGGCCGATCGAGCTCGATCTCATCGGTCCGGCAGGCTGAGATGCCCCGTGCGGAAAGCGGACGCCTCTGGTAGACTTCGCACCGTTACGGAAACGAATGTGGAGGAATACGTGCCGCTCGCCAAGGACGCGAAGAGCGCGATCGTCGAGGACTACGCCACGCACGATGGCGACACCGGATCACCCGAGGTGCAGATCGCGCTGCTCACCGAGCGGATCAAGTCTCTGACGGATCATCTGCGCACCTACCAGAACGACAATCACTCGCGCCGCGGCCTGCTCAAGCTGGTCGGCCAGCGCCGGCGTCTGCTGGCGTACCTCGTCCGCAACGACGTGGACCGGTATCGCGCGGTGATCGGCCGTCTGGGCCTGCGCCGTTAGGACACTCGAACACCACGACCCGGGCCGTGCGCCTGGGTCGGTTTGCATCTGAGCGGCCGATGCGACACGGGCCGCCCACCATCCATCTCACACCCACATCGGGTCCAGCCATGCCGCTGAGCGCCGCCCACCGTGCCCCATCCGGGCCGAAGGCCGAGCGACCGGCACGCGGACGAGGACCCATCACGTTGGAGGAATCACTTGTCCATCAAGGTTGAGGCGCCGATCGGCGACCAGACCTTCTCGCTCGAAGCGGGGAAGCTCGCCGAGCAGGCAGACGGCGCGGTGCTGGTGCGCTACGGCGACAGCGTCGTGCTCGCGACCGCGGTCGCAGCCAAGGAGCCCCGCGAGGGCGCCGACTTCTTTCCGCTGACCGTCGACTACGAGGAGCGGATGTACGCCGCGGGCAAGATCCCGGGCGGCTTCATCAAGCGCGAGTCGCGCCCGTCGGAGGCGGCCATCCTGGCCATGCGCCTCACCGACCGGCCGCTGCGGCCACTGTTCCCGAAGGGCTACTACAACGACGTGCAGGTCGTCCTGACCGTGCTGAGCGCGGACCAGGAGAACGATCCTGACATCCTGGCCCTCAACGGGGCCTCCGCAGCCCTCACCATCAGTGCCATCCCGTTCCAGGGCCCGGTCGGCGCCGTGCGCGTCGGGCGCCTGAACGGCGAGTTCGTGGCCAATCCCACCACCTCGCAGCTTGCGGAGAGCGACCTCGACCTCGTCGTGGCCGGTACTCGCGACGCGGTGATGATGGTGGAGGCCGGCGCCAAGATCGTCCCCGAGGCTGTCATGGCCGATGCCATCGCCTTCGGCCACGCCGAGGCGCAGAAGAGCATCGACCTCCAGGTGAAGCTGGCCGAGACGGTCGGCAAGCCCAAGAAGCTGCCGTTCATCGGTCCCAAGGCGGACAGCGTCGCCAAGCTCGGGAAGCGCCTTGCCGACGGCCAGGGCGAGTTCGTCGTGCTCGATCTCGAGACCACCTCCTTCAAGCCGGACGCCGGCTACATCGTCGACGTGGCCGCCCTGCGTGTCCGCGACGGCGAGGTCGTCGATCGCTTCGAATCGCTCGTGAATCCGGGCCGCGCGATCGTCGGGCACCAGATCCATGGCATCAGCAACGACGACGTCGCGAACGCCCCGACCGCGGCCGACGTGCTGCCACGGCTGGTCGAGTTCATCGGCGACGCTCCGCTCGTGGCCCACAACGTGGCCTTCGACCTGCCATTCATCACCCGCCACCTGCCGAATGACGTGAAATGGGAGCCGAGCGCCGTCTTCGACACCCTGGAGCTGGCCTACCAGCTGTACCCCGACGCCGGCAGCTACAAGCTGGCCGACCTGGTGCGCTTCGTCTTCGGCCGGGACCACGGCGCTGCGCACCGCGCGATGCCCGACGCGGAGGCGACCGCGGAGCTGTTCATCAACCTCAGCACCGGCCTCGCCGCCAGGCTCGACGCGATCCGTGGCGACATCGCCGACGAGGTGCGGCGCGCCCGCGAGTCGTATGACCGCAGCGAGCAGGGCACCCGCTTCGAGGACATCCGGCGGCGCCACGGGATCGGTTCGCCGCTCATGGACGTGCTCACCAAGGCGACCGTCCGCGAGCTGGTCCTGTCGGAGAACGTCCGGATCGACGGCCGCGACACGGCCACCATCCGCCCGATCAGCGTGGAGGTCGGCGTCCTGCCGCGCACGCACGGCTCGGGCCTCTTCCAGCGCGGGCAGACCCAGGCGCTGAGCATTGCGACCCTCGGGCCGTCGAGCGACAAGCAGCGCATGGACACGATCTCCCCGGAGACCGAGAAGCGTTACCTCCACCACTACAACATGCCGCCGTACTCGGTCGGCGAGGCGCGCTTCATGCGCGGCCCCGGCCGCCGCGAGATCGGCCACGGCGCACTCGCCGAGCGAGCCCTCCTGCCGGTCCTGCCGGGCGAGGACGAGTTCCCGTACGTCATCCGCGTCGTGAGCGAGGTCGTCAGCTCCAACGGGTCGACCTCGATGGCCTCGACCTGCGGCTCCAGCCTGGCGCTCATGGATGCCGGCGTGCCGATCAAGGCCCCGGTCGCCGGGGCCGCCATGGGCCTCATCACCGACAAGGAGACCGGCCGCTACGCCGTCCTCACCGACATCACCGGCAAGGAAGACGCGTACGGCGACATGGACTTCAAGGTCACCGGCACGGCCGACGGTGTGACCGCGCTCCAGATGGACATCAAGGTGGGCGGCATCACGATCGAGATCATGCGTGACGCCCTCGAGCAGGCACGCGTGGCTCGCCTCTTCATCCTCGACAAGATGAACGCGGTCATCAGCGCCAGCCGCGACGAGCTGAGCCCGTTCGCGCCGCGCATCACGACCATCAAGATCCCGGTGGACAAGATCCGCGACGTCATCGGCGCCGGCGGCAAGATCATCCGCCAGATCACCGCCGAGACGGGCACCGAGATCAACATCGAGGACGACGGCACGATCCAGATCGCCGCCACCAGCGGCGAGGCGGCGCAGAAGGCGATCGCCTGGATCGAGGGCCTGACCAAGGACGTCGAGGTCGGCAAGGAGTACCTCGGCAAGGTCGTCCGAATCATGAACTTCGGCGCCTTCGTCGAGATCCTGCCGGGCAAGGACGGCCTCGTGCACATCAGCGAGCTGTCCGACCAGCGGGTCGGCCGGGTCGAGGACGTGGTCAGCATCGGCGACGAGCTCATCGTGGTCGTGACGGAGATCGACCGCATGGGGCGCGTCAACCTCTCCCGCCGCGCGGCCATGGAGCGCCACATGGCGCGCAACGGTGGCGGCGAGGAGGGCGGCGGCAACGGCCAGCCCAACCTCGAGAACGCGGAGCGCTTCGAGAGCGCGCCGCGCGAGGACCGCGGCGGCCGCGATCGGCCCCGCTTCGGGGACCGCAACCGGGAGCGCCCGCGCCGCCGCTAGGGCACCAGCCAGGGACGGGTCGCCGACGCGTGACCCGTCCCAACAAACCCAAACCCCACACCGGCAGCATCGGGAGGGCCGAGGCGCCATGGGCACGGAGGCACTGCTCGCCGCGATCGCGGCGGAGGTGCGTGCCTGCACCCGATGCCCGCTGGCCGCTCGGCGCACGCTCGCCGTTCCCGGCGAGGGCAACTCGCAGACCGACGTCCTGCTGGTGGGGGAGGGACCGGGAGCCCGCGAGGACGCCACCGGGCGGCCGTTCGTGGGTCCCGCCGGACAGCTCCTCGACGAGCTCATCCGTAGCATCGGCTGGGAGCGACGGGACGTGGTCATCACGAACGTCGTGAAATGTCGCCCGCCGGGCAACCGGGACCCGGAGCCGGCCGAGATCGCAGCCTGCGGTTCGTACCTCGACCGCCAGGAGGCGGCGCTCGACCCGAGCGTCGTGGTCACCCTTGGACGCCATTCCCTCCAGCGCTATCTGCCCGGTGCGCGGATCGGCGCGGTCCACGGCACGCTCCGTCGAGGGCGCGGCCGATGGGTCTTCCCGATGTACCATCCTGCTGCGGCGCTCCACCAGGCGTCCCTGCGCGACACCCTCTTCCGGGACGTGCGCGGGCTCCCGGCTGCGCTGCTCCAGGCCCGCGAGGCGATCGAAGCCGAACGGGCCGCATCGGTCCATGACGACACTGACGAGCTGCTGCCGGGCATGAGCGCGGAGCCGGACGTGGCGACGGCCGCCGACGGCGAGCAGCAGCTCACCCTCTTCTAGGAGCCTCCATGGCAGACACCCTCCGCATCATCCCGCTCGGCGGGGTCGGCGAGGTCGGCAAGAACATCACCGTCATCGAGTGCGGGGACGACCTCGTGGTCGTCGACTGCGGGCTGGCCTTTCCCGAGCCCGAAATGCTGGGAATCGACCTCGTCATTCCCGACGTGACCTACCTCGAGCAGAACCGGGACCGGGTGCGGGCGATCCTCCTCACCCACGGTCACGAGGACCACACCGGTGCGCTGCCGTACGTGCTGCCCAAGATCCCCGGCACGCCGATCTACGCCACCCGTCTCACCACCGGCCTGGTGCAGGTCAAGCTCCGCGAGCACAAGTTGACCGATGCCACCCAGCTGCGCCCGGTCGAGCCGGGCCGTGAGTTCAGCATCGGGACGTTCACCGTCACCGCCTTCCGCGTCAACCACTCGATCCCCGACGGCGTCGGCTACTTCATCCGCACCCCGGCCGGCACCGTGGTCCACACCGGTGACTTCAAGTTCGACATGACCCCGCCCGACGGCCGCCGCGCCGACCTCGGCCTCCTCGCCGAGTTCGGGAACGACGGGGTCGACTTCCTGCTGTCCGACTCCACGCGCGCGGAGCGCGAGGGCTACACGCTGTCCGAGGCCACCGTGGGCGTCTCCCTCGACCAGCTCATCGGCGAGGCGGGCGGGCGCGTCATCGTCGCCACCTTCGCCAGCAACATCGGCCGCGTGCAGCAGGTGATCGATGCCGCCGCGGCCCACGGCCGCAAGGTGGTCACGATCGGACGCAGCATGGAGCAGAACAGCGCCATCGCCGTCGAGCTCGGCGTCCTCGACCCGCGGGACGGGACGCTCGTCAAGAAGGAGCAGCTCCAGCGCCTGCCGAAGGAGCAGCTGGTCGTGATGACGACCGGGTCGCAGGGCGAACCGATGTCGGGCCTCACCCGCATGAGCAACCGCGACCATCGCAACATCACCATCGAGCCCGGCGACACGGTCATCGTCTCGGCCTCGCCGATCCCCGGCAACGAGGAGGCAGTCGCGAAGACCATCGACAACCTCTTCAAGGAGGGGGCGATGGTGCACTACGAGCCGCTGAAGCACTGCCACGTCTCGGGCCATGGCTCGCGCGAGGAGCTCAAGCTCATGCTGGGCCTCGTCCAGCCGCGCCACTTCATCCCCGTCCACGGCGAGTACCGGATGCTCGTGCAGCACGGCCTGCTGGCCGAGGGTGCCGGCGTCGACATCGACAAGATCTTTGTGCTCGAGAACGGCCAGGTCGTCGAGTTCGACGGCCAGCGCGCGCGCATGGCCGGCAGCGTCCCCTCCGGGGCGGTGCTGGTCGACGGCATCGCGGCCGTCGACGGGCTGGACGGCGTCATCCTGCGCGACCGGCGGATGCTCGCCAGCGACGGAGTGGTGATGGTGGCCCTCACCGTCGACGCCGCGACCGGACGGGCCGTGTCCGGGCCCGACCTGGTCAGCCGCGGCTTCCTGTCCGATCCCGACGATCCGATCATGGCCGCCGCACGGGACCACCTCGCCGGCGCGCTGCGTCAACCGCCGGCCGACGACCACAACGCCGAGGCCGGCTACCTCAAGACGAAGATCCGCGACACGCTGTCGCGCTACTTCTTCCAGCAGACGAAGCGCCGGCCGATGATCCTGCCGATCGTGCTCGAGGTCTGACCGCGTGGCCACTCGCCGCTCGTCACGCCGCCGCACGACCCGTCGCCGGTCCAGCGGTGCCACGCTGAGCCCGCGCGTGGCGCGCGAGCTGCTCGCGTTGGCGCTCCTGTTCCTCGCGATCATCAGCGTCATCGGCCTCTTCGCACCCGAGGCCGGGGCGATCGTCGAGCCATGGCACCAGTTCATGTCGTACCTGCTCGGCTGGGGCGTTGCCCTGGCGCCGCCCCTCCTGGCCGGCTTCGCGTTGATGCTGTGGATGAAGACGATGCCCGCCGAGCGCTGGATGGCCGCCACCGGGGCGGCGATCGTCGCGCTGGGCCTGCTGGGGATGTTCCATCTCGGCGTCGGTGGCGGCCTCGAACAGGTCAGCGCGGGGGATGGGGGAGGGCTCATCGGGTTCGGCGTGAGCGGCGCCCTCGTCGGCGCGCTCGGCGCCGTTGGTGCCTGGATCGTGCTCGTGCTGCTCCTCGTGGTCGGGCTGCTGCTGTACTTCAACATGACCGTCGGCGACGTCGTGGCGGCCTGGCTGCAGCGACGTGACGAGGCGCGGGAGCTGGCCGAGATCGAGGCCCGCCGGCAGCGAACCGGCCGTGGCCGGCGGACGACGACACCCGAGCCCGAACCGCTGACCGAGGGGCGCCCCGGCCTCATCGACCGCATGCGGGGCGCGCTGGCCGGCGGCGACGACGGGCACGAGGACGAGCCACCGCTCATCCTGCGCCGCCAGCGCCCCGAGACCAACGGCTCGCCGCGGCCATCACGGCCGACGCCCATCCCGGTCGTGCCCCAGGCCGAGGAGGACGTCGCGGCCGACGAGCTGGCCGCACGGCTCGAGGACACCGAGCGGGCCCACCTCGAGGCCGCCGAAGGTGCCGCCGACGTGCCGGTGGCGGCGGACGCGGCGCTCGAGGAGGCGCAGCGTGCCTGGGAGCTGCCGGCGATCGACCTGCTGGCCGACGCCCCGCCGTCCACCGCGGCCCAGATGGACCTCACGGCCAAGGGCCAGCGCATCCGCGAGACGCTGGCCCACTTCGGCATCGGGGTGAAGGTGGCGCGCATCCAGGAGGGGCCCGTCGTCACCCAGTACGCGCTCGACGTGGAGCCGGGGATCAAGCTCAGCCGCATCGAGGGCCTGGCCGACAACCTGGCCCTTGCCCTCGCCGCCCGCTCGATCCGCATCCAGGCCCCGATCCCCGGCGAGCCGCACGTCGGGATCGAGATTCCGAACAACGCGTTCGACCTCGTGACGCTGAAGGAGGTGCTCGCCAGCCGCAACTTCGACGACCTGGCCGCCAAGAGCACGCTCGCGTTCGCCCTCGGCCAGGACGTCGCAGGGCAGCCGTTCAGCGCCGATCTGGGCAAGATGCCGCACGTCCTCATCGCCGGCGCCACGGGGTCGGGCAAGAGCGTCTGCGTCAACGCGCTCGTGTGCTCGTTGCTCATGAAGTCCACGCCGCGCGACGTGAAGTTCATCATGATCGACCCCAAGCGCGTCGAGATGGCGCAGTACAAGGGCATCCCGCACCTCCTGTGCGAGGTGATCGTCGAGCCGGAGAAGGCGGTCAACGCCCTGAAGTGGACGGTCGCGACCATGGAGGGCCGGTACCACGAGTTCGCCGGCCGCGGCGTCCGGAACATCGCGGCCTACAACGAGGCACTGCGCGACGGCGAGCCGCGAATGCCCTACATCGTGGTCGTCATCGACGAGCTCGCCGACCTGATGATGGTGAGCGCGTACGAGGTCGAGGCCACCATCACCCGCATCGCCCAGCTGGCGCGCGCCACCGGCATCCACCTGGTCGTCGCCACGCAACGCCCGAGCGTGCAGGTCATCACCGGCCTCATCAAGGCCAACATCCCGTCCCGCATCGCGTTCGCCATGACCAGCGGCGTCGACTCGCGGACGATCCTCGACACCACCGGTGCCGAGGACCTGCTGGGCCGGGGCGACATGCTCTACCAGCCGATCGACGCGCCGCGCGCGGTGCGGCTGCAGGGCGTCTTGGTGACCGATGGCGAGATCGAGGCGCTTGCGCACCACTGGAAGGCCCAGGGCGGACCGCGCTATCGGCCCGAGATCACGGCGCCGCGGCGCGACGGCAAGCCCGGCGGCCGCCCGGGCGAGGACGAGGACGACGATGCCGATGCGCTGCTCAGCCAGGCGATCGACATCGTGCGGCGCTCGGACAAGGCGTCCGCCAGCCTGCTCCAGCGCCGCCTGCGAATCGGCTACGCGCGCGCCGCGCGGATCCTGGACCAGATGGAGGACCGCGGCGTGGTGGGGGCGGCCGACGGGAGCCGCTTCCGAGAGGTCCTCGTCACGTCGGACGGCTGGGGTGGTGACGTGGCCCCCGACGAGGACGACGAGGGGTGACCGACGGCGGAGGCCACAAGCTCGGTGAGGTGCTCAGCGCGGCGCGCGAGGCAAAGGGCGTCGATCTCCCGCGCGTCGAGCGCGACACGAAGATCCGCGCCCGCTACCTGTCCGCGCTGGAGCGCGGCGAGTACCGTGAGCTCCCGGGCCCCGTCTATACGAAGGGCTTCCTGCGCAACTACGGCCTCTACCTGAACCTGGATCCCGAGTACCTCATCGACCTCTACCGGCTCGAGTCGAGCGGGATGAGCGCCGAACGAGCCAGCGTCGCGCCGCCGCCTCGCCCCATCGCCGTCCGCCGCCGGCGTTCCTTCGTGTTGACCCCGAACGTCGTGGTGGCGGCGGTGCTGACGGTGCTGGTGGTGGCGATCGGTGCCTACATCACAACCCAGCTCATCGCCTTCGCCGGTACCCCCGAGCTGCAGGTCATCGACCCCGCCGGTCCGCTCGCCGGTTACGACGGCGACGCGTACACGATCCGGGGTGTGACCGCGCCGGGCGCCCAGGTCAGCGTCAGCGGGCCGCGCGAGAACCCGATCGTCACGGCCGACGAGCGGGGCGTGTTCGCGGTCGCGGTCAGGCTCGTGCCTGGTACGAACCTGATCACGATCGTGGCTCACGACGAGACGACCGGACGCGACAGCCCCGAGGTGCGGCGCGAGATCACGGTGCTCACCGCGCTTCCGTCCGGCAGCCCGAGTGCCGGCCCGCAGCTGGCGCTCAGCGCCCCCGCCGACGGGGCCACCACCGCGGGGCCGGTCACCGTGAGCGGCACCGCGCCGCCGGGCATGACGGTCAGCGTCACGGCAGACGCCACCGCGGCCGCCGCGATGTCCTTCGCGGTCGCGAATGCCGCCGGGCAGGCGGTCAACGTGGCCGCCGGGACGCCGGCGGCGCCGGCGCCCCTCGCCCTGGTCGCCGACCCCAACGGCGCCTTCACCGGCCAGCTCGCGCTTCCACCCGCCACCTGGGAGCTCGCGATCGCGGTAGAGGGTGCGGCCCCGGTGGCGCGCTCGGTGATCGTGAGCGTGCCGGCCGGCCTCAGCGGCACGCTC